>DATFEI010000250.1:0-8776 GCA_035251315.1 Burkholderiales bacterium
GGCCTGAGGTTAAGCACCACCGCGTCGACGTCGCTGATCTGCGGCACCAGGCTCATGATGAAGCCGACCGGTACCGAGTTGAGCGTGGTGGTGAAGGTGGTGAGCGAGCTGGTCTGGTTCTGGGTGGTTTGGGCCTGGACGGTGAAGTAGACAAGGTTGTCGACTACCTTCAGGACCGCAGTCTGATTGTTCAGCACGCTGATCTTGGGGCTCGACAGCACGCGCACGTCGCCGAAGGACTCGAGCAGCCGGAGCGCGAAATTGAAGTTGAGGCTGGTGATCGCGCCGCCGAACACGAACGCGTTGGTACTGATGTTGGCGGGCGTGCCCGCAGAGCTCTGGCCGAACTCGAGGCCGCTATTGCCGGTGGCGAAGCTCGGCACGCCGACCGAAGCCGCGTTGGTGCGCAGGCGCTGCCAGTCGATGCCGCGCTGGTACTCGTTGTTCAGCTGCACTTCGGCCACAGTCGCCTCGATGAGCACTTGGCGCTTGGCGTTGGTGAGCACCTGGTCGAGGAATTCCTGCACCTTCTCGTGCTGGCGCGAGGTGGCGCGGATGTTGAGCACGCCGGTCTCGGGGTTCGCGATCACCGAAGCGGCTTCCCGGAACGTGGCTACCGGAACCGGCAACGGAGACGGCGCCGCACCGGCGCTCGTGCCTGGCTGCGGCGCCGGCGCCGTGGTCGACGGCGCGGGCGCCGGTGCGGCGCTCGAGCCGGCCGGAAGCACCTTGTCGGTTTCCTGCAGGATCTCCTTGATGTTCCCGACCAGGGTGTCCCAGAACTTGTTCGCCGAGACGGAATTGATGGTCGCGGTCGAGTTGTTCTGCGACCCGCTCGGCGTCGTCTGCCCGGGCTGCGTGCCGCTGACCTGGGTGGCGAGGACGGCCACGCTGCGCGCATCGCGCGCCATGTTTACGTAGTCGACGCGGTAGATGCGCAGGAAGGGCGTATCACGCATCACTACCAGGTTCTGGCCCTCGATCTCCCAGCGCATGTCGATCTGGCGCGCAATGCGCGTGAGAAGCTGCGGCAGCGTCTGGTCGATCGCATTCAGCGTGACGGTGCCCGTGATGTCGGAATGAATGTCGACGTTCAATCGAGCGTCGCGCGCGAGCGCGAACAGCAGCTCCTGTGCGCGCACGTTGTTGACGACCACACTGTAGGTTTCCGGGCGCACCGCGGGCTTTGGTTGCGGCAGCATCGGAGTAAGCTGCACCGGAGGCGGGATCGCGCCTTCGGCGCGCGGCTCGTCGGCGCGGATGTGCGTCGCCGCCGGCTTGATCGGCGTCTGGCCGCAACCGCTCACCATCACCGCAAGTACGCTCGCCAAGGCGAGCGCTTTCCCCAGGTCCATGCGCGGGCACTCCCTCCCGCGGCAAGAATAACACGGAAACTATATGAAGAAAGCGCCGTAAGCGACTGTGGCGCGGGCGTTTTCCCTGCGTTACAACTGCTTCCGCAAGTCCCCGAAGCTGCGTGGGGAAGCACGGAAGGCTTGCAGGTAACGCGGCGGCAGGCGGCCGCTCGCTGCAACCGCCTCCTCCCGGCTCCCGAAATCCCCAAACAGGACCCAGAGCCGGTAGTGCTCGCCGGCCGCGATCGGGATCACGTGCAGCCCTTCAAGCGGCACTATTTCACGCGCGCGCAGCAGAAAACGCTCCATGCGTCCGGGGTCAGCGTTCTCGGTGAGAAAAAATTCCAGCGCGTAGCGCTCATCGTCCGCCCGCTCGAGCAGCTCCCGTGTGGCAGCCAGCCGCTCGGCGAGCAGCTGGTGTCCCGCGGCGGAATAGCCGTCCAGCCTGCGTGCCTGCCCTTCGTCCAAACGCGGCTCGGGCAGAGGCTCGGCGGGCCGTTCCGGTTGGGGCTCGGCCAGTGCCACCGGCGCTGCAGGTACCGGCTGGAGAAGGGCAGGTTTCGGCGCAGGAGGCGGGGGAGTGGCTGGGGGCGCAAGCGGGGTCATGATCCATTGCGCCACCGCGCCGACGGCAAGGCCCGCCGCGGCGGCCGCGGCGACGTAGAGCGCGAGGCGCGGCTTCCTCGGGCTCGCGAACTCGGAATCCGCGATCGCCGCGCGCACGTGGCGCTCCGTGATCGCGTGCGTGTTCTCGGTGTACGCAGCGAGGAGTGACTTGTCGGCAAGGATGTTAATGCGCCGCGTGAGCCCGCCGGAAGCCCGAGCGATCGAGCGCAGCGCGCGCGGCGCAAACACCTCGGGGCCGCGATAGCCTGCAGCGCACATGCGGAACGAGAGGTATTTCGCCACTTCCGGAGCCGCAAGCGGACGCATGCGGAACGCATGGGTGATGCGGTCCCGCAGCTGCCGCAGCGCCGGCTTGGCGAGCGTTTCGTCGAGCTCGGGCTGGCCGAACAGCACGATCTGCAGCAGCTTGTGCCGGTTGGACTCGAGATTGGAGAGTAGCCGCACCTGCTCGAGCGTGTCCTCGGGCATGGCGTGCGCTTCGTCGATCAGGATGATGACGCGGCGCCCGGTGCCATAGAGCGCGATCAGGTGCTCCTGCAGCTCGCGCAGCGCAACGGTGCGCCTTTCCGGCGAGAGCTTGAGCTCCAGGTCGTCCGCGATAGCGTACAGGATCTCGTCGCGTGCGAGCGACGGGCTCGCGAGGTAGATGGAGGCGACGTGCTGCGGCAGCCGCTCCATCAACACCCGGCACAGCATGGTTTTGCCGCTGCCGACTTCGCCCGACACTTTGACAATGCCCTCGTCGTGCAGCACCGCGTAGATCAGCGCCTCGAGCGTGGCGCCGCGGTCGGCGCCGTCGAAGAAGAAATCGGTGTGCGGCGTGATGCGGAACGGGGGCTCCGAGAGGCCGAAGTGCTCGAGGTATAGCGCCACGGTTACTTCTCTTCCCCGGCGCCCATGCGGCTGTAGAGCGTAGTGCGGTTGATGCCGAGGAGCTTCGCCGCCTGGCTTACGTTGCCCCCTGTCAGGCGCAGCGCTGCCTGGATGTAGCCACGCTCCCATGCCTTGAGCGTCTCGTCGAGGTCGAACTGCCCCCCGCGCTGTAGCTGCCGCAGAGCCTGGTCGACGAGCGGGTCCTTATTAGCGTCCTTAGTAACGATATCGACGTCGAGCTCGGGCTCGAGCTCCGCAACCGAAAGCCGCTGCCCCGGGTACTTCGCCGAGAGGCGGATGACTATGTTGCGCAGCTCGCGCACGTTGCCGGGGAAGTCGTAGCGCAGCCATCGCTCGGTGGCCGCTTGGTCGAGCTCGAAGGGTCTTTCCGAGCGGCGCCGGAAATGCTCGAGCAGCAACAGCTTGTCGTTTTCCAGCTCGCGCAACGGCGGCACGCTCAGCGTAAACACGGAAAGGCGGTGGTAGAGGTCCGCGCGGAACGACCCCTGGCGCACTGCGCGGCGCAGGTCGCGGTTGGTAGCGGCAATTACGCGGCAACGGGCGGTGCGGCGCTGCGTTTCGCCGACCCGCTGGTACTCGCCGTTCTCCAGTACGCGGAGCAGTTTGGCCTGCATGTCGAGCGGCAGCTCGCCGATCTCGTCGAGAAAGAGCGTCCCGTCGCCGGCATCCTCGAAGAAACCGGCCTTGGTGGTGGCTGCGCCGGTGAACGCTCCCTTCACGTGGCCGAAGAGCGTCGGCTCCACCAGCTGCGGGGAGATCGCGGCGCAGTTCAGGCTGAGATACGGCCGGCCGGCGCGCGGCGAGAGCCGGTGCAGGCGCATCGCGACCACCTCCTTGCCACTGCCCGACTCGCCCTCGATCAGCACCGGGTAGGGGGCGGCAGCGAACTGGGTGATTTGGCTCTTGAGCTTCGTGAGCGCAGGGCTTGCGCCCACGAACTCGGCGTCCTCGGCCGCGGGCGCGTTCAGCCCGCGCTCGAGCGCACGCGCGATGCTCGCCGGGTCGGCCGGTTTGGCGATGAATTCCCAGGCACCCAGCGCGCGCGCGTGGCGCGCGTTGGCGGCATCGTTCTGGCCCGAGAGCACGAAGATCTTCATGCGCGGCGAGTGCGCAAGCAGGTCGCCGATCAGACGAAAGCCCTCGTCGGGGGAGTGCGGCGTCGGGGGCAGCCCAAGGTCGACCAGCGCGAGCGGCGGCGCTGCCTCGAGCTGGCGCAGGAGCTCGATGGCGTGCTGGCGGGACTCGCAGGGGTAGACCGAGTACTTGGCGCCCAGCGCGAACGCGAGCGTCTCGGTGATCAGCGGATCGTCGTCCACGATCAGCAGCGCCGGCTTCTCCTCAGGAGACGGCAGCGTCGTGCTCATCGCCGATGCACTTCATGAAAGCGCGCTCCAGGTTGGGTTCGGCATGGCGCTCGCACAGGCCGGCCGGCGTGCCTTGGAAACGAACCCGCCCGCGCTCCAGCACGGCGATCGAGGAGCATAGCTCTTCTACGTCGGCGAGTACGTGCGAGGTGAAGAACAACGTCCGACCCTCGGCGGCGAGGCGCCGTAGCAGCGATTTGACGGCCACGCGGGCGGCGGGGTCAAGCCCGCTCATGGGCTCGTCGAGCACGTAGAGATCGCGCGGAACGGCGAAGCAGCCGGCGAGACCAAGCTTCTGCGTCATTCCTTTCGAAAGCGTTCTCACCGGCTGCTCCAGTACGTTGCGATCGAGCTCGAGCTCGCGAAGCAGCGTGTCTACGCGCGCCACGTCGTAGCGCTCGCCCGCGAGCTCGAACATCGCGGCGAGGAATTCGCGCGCCCGCAGGTAGTACGGCGGGTTGAAGCGCTCTGGAAGATAGGACAGCCGCCGCCGTGCGGCGGGCCGGACCGCCGGCGCGCCGAAAATCTCGATGGCGCCGGCGTCGCACGCGGTGAGATCGAGCATGCACTTGATGAGGGTCGTCTTGCCGGCGCCGTTGGCGCCCACCAGGCCGAACGCCTCGCCGGCCGCGACTTCGAGGTCGACTCCGCCGAGCGCTTCGAATTTTCCGTAACGCTTTTTCAGCCCCGCTATCCGCAGCGCGGGTTTCTCCTTCATGCTTGATAATATTACGCCGTGCCGGAATCCCCCATCGTAGAGATCCGTAACGTCTCGTTCGGGTACGACGCGACGCGCCTCGTGCTGCGCGACATCGAGCTCACAATTCCGCGCGGTTCGGTGGTCGGCATCATGGGACAGTCGGGCTGCGGCAAGACGACGCTGCTGCGGATCATCATGGGTGCCTACCTGCCTTCGAGCGGCGAGGCGCACGTGCTCGGCCATGCGACGCGCAGCCTCGACGGCGCCGGGCTCTACGAGATGCGGCGCAAGATGGGCATGCTGTTCCAGTTCGGAGCCCTCTTCACGGACATGTCGGTGTACGAGAACGTCGCGTTCCCGCTGCGCGAGCATACCGAGCTGCCCGAGGAGCTCGAGCACGACCTGGTGATGCTCAAGCTCCAGGCGGTCGGTCTGCGCGGCGCCGCGCACCTCATGCCGACCGAGCTCTCGGGCGGCATGGCGCGCCGCGTCGCGCTCGCGCGCTCGATCGCGCTCGATCCACGGCTCATCCTCTACGACGAGCCGTTCACGGGCCTTGATCCAATCTCCTTCGGCGTGATCGTGCGCCTGATCCGAAGCCTCAATGACTCGCTCGGCGCCACCTCCCTCATTGTGACGCACGACGTGCAGGAAGCGCTCGACGTGGTCGATTATGCTTACTTCATGGCCGCCGGCCGGGTCATCGCGCGCGGCACGTCCGAGGAGATCCGCGCGAGCCCGGAGCCCTTCGTCAACCAGTTCGTGAACGGCAAGCCCGACGGCCCGGTGCCATTCCACTACGCAGCGCCGGAGTACGCGGCGGATCTTGAGCTCGCCGTTGCCTGAGCTCACCCAGATCGCGGCGCTGCGCACGCGCCTGGAACGCCTCGGGGCCACGGTTACCTCGCAGGTGTGGCGCCTGGGCTTCGCCAGCCGCTTCCTCGCTTACCTGGTGCTGCACTCGGGCACCGCGCTGCGCCGCTACCGCCTGACCATCGCCGAGGTCTACTTCGCCGGTGTCCTCTCGCTCGTCATCATCCTGGTGTCGGGCCTTTTCGTCGGCATGGTGCTCGCGCTCCAGGGCTACGAGACGCTGCAGCGCTTCGGCGCATCGGAGTCCCTCGGCGTGCTGGTCGCGCTGTCGCTCGTGCGCGAGCTCGGACCGGTGGTGGCGGGGCTGCTGTTCGCGAGCCGCGCCGGCTCGGCGATCACCGCCGAGATCGGCCTGATGAAGGCGACCGAGCAGATCTCGGCGATGGAGATGATGGCGGTGGACCCGATCGCGCGCGTGGTCGCGCCGCGCTTCTGGGGCGGGGTGATCTCGATGCCGTTGCTTGCGGCGCTGTTCTCGGCGGCGGGCATTTTTGGCGGCTACCTCGTCGGCGTGCAGCTGATTGGCGTCGACGCCGGCTCCTTCTGGTCGCAGATGCAGGCTGCGGTCGACGTGCGCGAGGACATCCTGAACGGCGTAATCAAGAGCCTCGTGTTCGGCGTCGCCGTGGCCTGGATCTCGGTGTTTGAGGGCTACGACGCGGTGCCGACCGCCGAGGGCGTGTCCCGCGCGACCACGCGCACGGTGGTGATCTCTTCGCTTGCGATCCTCGCGCTCGACTTCGTGCTCACCGCGCTCATGTTCACCGGAGGCAATCACTAAATGAACCGCTCGATGGTCGATCTGTGGGTCGGGATCTTCGTCGCCGCCGGGTTCGCGGCGCTGCTCTTCCTCGCGCTCAAGGTCGGCAACCTCGCCACGTTCTCCACCAACGACACCTACCAGGTGCACGCCAAGTTCGCCAACATCGGCGGGCTCAAGGTGCGCGGTCCCGTCAAGAGCGCGGGCGTGGTCGTGGGGCGAGTCGCCGACGTCCGCTTCGACAACGAGACCTACGAGGCGATCGTGTCGATGACGATCGATGCCGGCTACCAGTTTCCGCGCGACACCACCGCCAAGATCCTCACCTCGGGAATCCTCGGCGAGCAGTACATTGGGCTCGAGGCCGGCGGCGACGGCGTGATGCTCAAGAACGGCGACCGGCTGCGCCTCACGCAGTCGGCGGTGGTGCTCGAGAACCTGATCAGCCAGTTCCTGTTCAACAAGGCCGCCGAGGGCAAGCCCCAGGAGAAGTAGGCAAGATGACGAGGGGCCATTTAAGAACGGCGCTGCTGTGCCTGCTGCTCGTGTCGGGCTGCGCGACCGTGGAAGGCGAGCGCGATCCGCGCGATCCGTGGGAGGGCTTCAACCGCGGTGTGTACCGGTTCAACGAGACGTTCGACGAGTACGTCGCGCAACCGGTCGCGCGTGCCTACGTGGCGGTCCTGCATCAGGAGATCCGTACTCGCGTGGGCAACTTCTTCTCCAATATCCAGGACCTTCTCATCGGCGCGAACAATTTCCTTCAAGGCAAATTCGAGGACGGGGTCAACGATTGGGCGCGGTTTGCGTTTAACAGCACGATTGGCCTCTTCGGTATCCACGACGTGGCGAGCGACTTCCCGGGGCTGGAAAAGCACAACGAGGACTTCGGTCAGACGCTCGGCCGCTGGGGCACGGGCCCGGGGCCCTACCTGATCCTGCCGTTCCTTGGCTCGAGCACCGTGCGTGACGCGACCGGAACAGCGGTCGACTGGGCGGTCCAGCCGGTCGGCGAAGTGCGGCCCATCGAGCTGCGCAACACGCTCTACGGCCTGTATTTCGTCGACACGCGCGCGCAGTTCCTCGAGGCGAGCCGCATCCTCGAGGAAGCGGCGCTCGACAAGTACGTGTTCCAGCGCGATGCTTATCTGCAACGGCGCCGCAGCCTGATCTACGACGGCAGGCCGCCGCGGGAGAAGATCGAATGAGACCTGTCATGAAGACTGCCCTATTGATGCTTGCGGTCATGGCGCTGCCGGCTGTTGCTCAGGATGTCCCGCCGGACACGTTGGTGAAGAACGTGACGCTCGAAGTCGTTGACCTGATCGTCAAGGACAAGGACATCAAAGCGGGCAGCCGCGCGAAGCTGGTCGCGGTAATCGAGGCGAAAGTGCTGCCGCATTTCAACTTCACCGCGATGACGGCGCTCGCCATGGGGCAGAACTGGACCAAGGCGAGCGCCGAGCAGAGAAAAGAGCTTACGGAGGAGTTCAGGACGCTGCTTGTACGCACCTACGCGAGCGCGCTCGCGGCGTACAGCGAGCAGAAGTTCGACTTCCGGCCGCTCCGCGCCAAGGCCACCGACACCGACGTCACGGTGAACGTACGCGTGCTGCAGCCTGGCGCGCAGCCGGTAACGCTCGACTACAGCATGGAGAAGACGGCGAACGGTTGGAAGGTCTACGACGTAATTGTCGGCGGCGTCAGCCTGGTGGCGAACTACCGCACCGAGTTCGCGAACACCGTGCGCGCCTCGGGGGTCGACGGCCTGATCAAGGATCTCCGGGCCAAGAACAAGTCTCTGGAAAAGAAGTGATCCGCCGCGAAGGTCCGCGAATCACCGTGAGCGGGCCAGTCACGCTCGCGAATGCCACTCGCCTGCTCGATGAGGGCCGGCAGCATCTCGCGGAAGGCGCACGCACCGTTGATCTCGGCGAAGTCACCGAGCTCGACTCGGCGCTTCTCGCCCTGATCCTCGCTTGGCTGCGCGACGCACGTGCCGACAAGCGCGAGCTAAGCTTGGCTAACGTTCCGCAATCGCTGCAGACGCTCGCCCGTCTCTACGGCGTGGAAGAGCTGCTCCCGGTCGCCCGCTGAAAGCAATCGAAGTCCGCGGCGTCGAGAAGCGCTATGGTGCGCTGCGTGCGCTGTCGGGGATTACCCTCGACATCGAGCAGGGGGAGTTTTTCGGCCTGCTCGGGCC
>DATFEI010000259.1:0-14137 GCA_035251315.1 Burkholderiales bacterium
TCGACGGGCGCGAGTTACCCAAGTACGAGGCGCAGATCAAGCGCCTGCCCGGCAAGTGCGTGATCGACCATACCGGCAAGTTTCTCGAGCCCGTAAGCGTCGACTCTCAGCCTTTCCGTTCCTTGTTGAACCTGGTGGAAACGGGGCGATGCTGGGTCAAGCTTTCGGCGCCCTATGAAACGTCGAAGACGGGCGGGCCGAGATACCAGGACGTCGGCAAGCTGGCGAAAGCCCTGGTGAAGAAGGCGCCCGAGCGCATGCTGTGGGCGTCGAACTGGCCGCATCCTTCCGTACCGAAGGAGAAGCGGCCGGCAGACGAGGATTTGCTCGACCTGCTGCTCGACTGGGCGCCGGTCGAGGAGACGCGAAAGAAGATCCTGGTCGACAACCCGGCCGAGCTCTACGGATTCGAGTGATTCGCGTCGGCATCGTCGGGCTAGGCATGGCGGTCACTCCGCACGCCAAGAGCCTGCTCGACCTCAAGCACCGCGTGCAGGTCGCCTACGCCTTCAGCCCATCTGCGGAGCGAAGGCGTAAGTTCGCGGCGCGCTTCCCCTTTCCGCAATGCGACCGGCTCGAGACCATCCTCGATGACACGGCGGTGGACGCGGTCCTCGTACTCACGCCGCCCAATACGCATCTCGATATCGTTGAGCGGTGTGCCGCTGCGGGAAAACACGTGCTACTGGAAAAGCCGCTGGAGGTTTCCACCGCAAAGGCGGAGCAACTCGTGAAGAAAACTTCCCGTGTAAAGCTGGGCGTGGTCCTGCAACACCGCTTTCGCCCGGCAGCCGAAAAGCTGAGGGAACAGCTAAACGGCTTGGGGAAGCTGGTGTCCGCCTCGGCGGCGATCCCGAACTGGCGGCCGCAGAGCTACTACGATCAGCCCGGGCGCGGCACGCGCTGGCGCGATGGCGGCGGCGTACTGCTTACGCAAGCGATCCACACACTGGATTTGTTCTTATCGTTTGTCGGAGAACCGCTCGAGGTAAAGAGCCTCGTGACCACCACCTCGATTCACCGGATGGAAACCGAGGACCTAGCGGTCGCGGTGGTGCGATTCAATAGCGGGGCCATCGGCACCCTGCATGCGACGACGACGGCGTATCCGGGCTTCCCCGAGCGCATCGAGCTCATCGGCACGCGTGGCACTGCCCAGCTCGAAGGAACGTCTCTCAAGATCCAGTTGCAGGATGAGAAGCCTTTCGAGATAAAAACAGAATCGGGTGCGGGCGGAACCGGGGCGGATCCGATGGCATTTCCTCATGACTGGCATCGCGGCGTGCTGACGGACTTCCTCGACTCGATCGAGCAGAACCGCGATCCCCGGGTAAGCGGCGCCGAGGCGCTCAAGGTTCACCGCTTCATCGACAGAATTCTGCAATCAGCCGGTTGACGCGCTCGGACGCTTCGAGCTGCGCGAAGTGCCCAAGGCCGGGGAGCACTTCGATTTTCACTCGGTTCAATCTTTCTTTGAGGAGATCAAGCCAGGGCGAGCTTTGCCCGGGCTGCATCGGCGCGCGCTGGCCCTGCGCGTCGCGCGTGGTGCTCTGGATGACAAGCACGGGCGCGCGCACCGCAGCGAGCGCCGGCTCTAGCGTCGCCGCATCCCAGCGCGCCAGGCGCGGCCAGAGCGCAGCGCCGGTCTCGGCGCTCTGGCGCACCGCGCGCTGAACGAGGCGCTCCGATGCCGGGGTGGACTTGAAGAACATCTGGCGGAAGAGGTCCTGGGCCCAGGCCTGGTAGCCGTTCTGCTCGATCTGCGCGCTCGCGGCGGCCTCGGCGCCATCGGGGTCGCCGCTGCCGACGCGGCTGCCGTCGATCAGCACGATGCCGGCAACGCGCTCGGGGGCGATGCGGTTTGCTTCCAGCACGACCCGGCACCCCATGCTGTGGCCGATCAATATGAACGGTGGGAGCTCGAGGTTGTTTGCAAGAGCAACGACATCGCCGCCGAAATGCTCGATGGAGCATTCATGCGGCTGTCCGGGGGTCTCGCCGTGGCCGCGCAGGTCGCACGCCACGACCTCATGCGTTTCGGAAAAGTAATGGATTTGATGATGCCAATCTGCACGGCTGCAGAGAAAGCCGTGCACGAAGACCAGGGGCGGGGCACCCCGCCCCTGGTGCACGAAGTGCAGGCCTATTCCTCGGCGCTGGCGGCCGGCTTGTGCGCGGCGACGAGCTTCTGCTGAAGCTGCGGCGGCGCAGGATCGTAGTGGCTGAACTCCAGGCTGTAGGAGCCGTGGCCCGCGGTGAGCGACTTCAACCGCGCCGGAAAGTGCTCGAGCTCCGAGAGCGGCGCCTGCGCCGTAATCTGCACCAGCCCCGGCCGCGGGGTATCCGAGCCCTTGATCTGGCCGCGATGGCCGGAGAGCTCGCCCGCGATGTCGCCCATGCGGTCCTCCGGCGCGACGATCTCCACGTTGACGATCGGCTCGAGCACGATGGGCCGCGCCTTGGCGAGCGCGTCGAGGAACGCCTTGCGGCCGGCGGACTGGAAGGCAACGTCCTTGGAATCGACCGGGTGGCTCTTGCCGTCGTACACGATCACGCGCACGTCCTGCAGCGGGTAGCCGGCGAGGAAACCCGAGTCGAGCACCGCGCGCACGCCTTTCTCGACCGACGGGATGAACTGGTTCGGGATCGCGCCGCCCTTCACGCTGTCGACGAACTCGAAGCCCTTGCCACGCGGCAGAGGTTCCACCTTTAGGAACACCTCGCCGAACTGGCCCGCGCCGCCGGTCTGCTTCTTGTGCCGGCTATGGCCCTCGGCCCTGGCGGCGATGGTCTCGCGGTACGGGATCGACGGCGGGCGCGTATCGAGGTCGAGCTTGTATTGCGAGGACATCTTCTCCAGCACCGCCTTGAGGTGCATCTCGCCCAGGCCGCGCATCACGGTCTCGTTAGCCTGCGAGTTGTGCTCGATGCGGAAGCACGGGTCCTCGGCCAGGATCTTGTGCAGCACGTCGGACACCTTCTGCTCGTCGCCGCGCTTCTTCGGCTGCACCGCCAGGCCGAACACCGGCGTCGGCAGGTCGAGCGGCTTGGCGTGCACGTTTGCGTCCTCGGCCGAGTCGTGCAGGATGTGGTCGAACTGGATTTCGTCGATCTTGGCAATCGCGCAGATGTCTCCCGGGATCGCCTCGTGAACCTCGACCTGCGTCTTTCCGCGCAGCAGGTAGAGGTGCCCGGCCTTGATCGGCTTGCGGCCTTCGCCGATGTAGAGCTGGCTGCCCGCGGTGAGCCGGCCCTGGTGCACGCGGAACACCGCGACGCGGCCGATGTACGGATCGATCTCGATCTTGAACACGTGCGCTAGCGCGTGCTTGCCCGGATCGGGCACCGGCTGCAGGTCGGTGCCCTGGCCATTGCCCGCCTTGGTGACGACGTAGGAAGGCGGGTTGCCCTCGGTCGGGTTCGGCAGAAGCTTCACGATTACGTCGAGCAGCTCCGCGACGCCGACGCCGGTCTTCGCGGAGGTGAACACTACCGGGATGAGATGGCCCTCGCGCAACGCGCGCTCAAGCGGCTCGTGCAGCTGCTCGGGGCTCACTTCGCCCTTCTCGAGGTAGTGCTCCATCAGCTTCTCGTCCACCTCGACCACCTGGTCGACGAGCTTGCCGTGCGCTTCTTCGACCGAGGAGAAGTCCGCTTCGCCCGAGGGCGCGAAGAAGCAGTCCGAGACCTTCGAGCGGTTATCCGCCGGCAGGTTGAGCGGCAGGCATTCCTTACCGAACGCCTGCTGGATACGCTCGAGCAGGCCCTCGAGGTCGACGTTGTCGGCGTCGATCTTGTTGACGATGATGAGGCGATCGAGGCCCCGCTTCGCCGCCCAGTGCAGGAAGCGGCCGGTCATCATCTCTAGGCCGTTCTGCGCGTTGATCACGATCGCCGCCGTTTCCACGGCCGCGAACGCAGACAGAGCATGCCCGAGGAAATCGGGATAGCCCGGCGTGTCCAGAAGGTGAATGCGGTGGTCCTGGAAATCGAAGCTCGCGACCGCAAGCTTCAGGGAATGCTGCAGCTGCTTCTCGAGCGGGGTGTAGTCGCAGACGGTAGTGCCGCGCTCTACGCTGCCCGCCGCGGGGATCGCTCCCGCTTCGGCGAGCAGCGCTTCGGCCAGGGTGGTCTTGCCTGCACCCGACTGGCCGACGAGCGCCATTGTCCTTATGCGTTTGATCGAATGTGCCAAGGGCCTGCCTCCTCTTCTCGAAATTTATCTTACCGCGGCACATAGCGGGGGGTCGAGACCGCCAGAAAGATCTCCCTCAGGAAAAGCAGCAGGCACACGATGAGCGCCACCATCGCGCAGACGAACATGCCGGCGATGGTGAATGACAGGTCGGTGCGCACGAACGCGCCGACGAAGGCACCCGCGATCAGCAGCGCGGTGAAAAGCGCTGAAATCACGGCGAAAACGATCGCAAGGTAGACGAAGCGGATGCGCCGCGCAATCGTGGTGAGCTCGTCCTGCGCCGAAGGCAGCTCGGTCTGCGACATGGCGGCGAGCCGCTCCTCGAGCTCGCGGCGCCGGTCCACCGCCCGGCCGAGCCGCAGGTTGAGCGCGTTGATCACCGTGCCGAGCGCCGTCAGCATGAACACCGGGGCGATCGCGAGCTGGATCACCCCCGCGATCTCGGGCAGATGTGGGTCCAACGCCACGCCGCGAGTCTAGCGCGGCGGCAAGCCTACTTCTTTTTTTCCTTCTTCTCGAGCAGGTCGGCGCGCTGCTTGAGCGTGTCCTCGAGCTTGGACTTCGGGATGAGCAGGACATGCTGCGACTGGACCTTCACGCGCTCTGCGTCCTTCGCGTCGGGCTTGATCCCCGAGGCGGTGAACGCTGCGTAGTAGTTATCGCCGGCGAGCCGGCCGACCTTGATCGCGTAGGCTGCGCCCTCGAATGTGGTCGCATCCACGCGGATCGGCTTGTCCAGGCCGCTTATTTCTACATTCGTGGTCGCGTCCTTGGGGGCGACGTCTGCGAGCTCCAGCAGTTGCAGCGAGTACGAGGCTGCATTTGCCCTCGGGATGTCGAGCCTCTCGCCAGGCTTCGCGCCAACAAGCTTCCAGTCCGCGTTGTCCGCTGCGCGCTCGATCCGCCATCCGCCGCCACCGGGGTAGCGCACTTCCAGTCTCTTGACCTTCTCCACTTGGAAAGAGCTGCGGTCGATCCATTCGGCCGTCTTGACCGTGGCTTGCGTGAGCGGGTCGGCGACCAGATAGGCGGTGCCAGCTTCGTCGGGCAGCACGATGAAGCGTCCGTCCGGGATGGCCTTGTCCGGGTTTTCCACCTCGCGCTTGAAGTGCTTTTTGCCGACCACGAAGGCACCGAGCGGCTTGCCGTCAGTGCCAAGGAATTCGACCCTGGTCCCCGAAGCGTCGAGGTTGAGGCGCGCGCGGTCCTTCTCGCCGAGCGGCTCGCTCTGGCCGACCTTCAGGCCGATCACTTTGAGCACGAACTCGCGCACCTTCGCGAGATCCGCAGGGAAATCGGCGCGCTCGGCGATCACCCAGCGCTCGTCCTTTCTCTGCAGCGTGAGCGTCGCGTTCGGCGAGACGCTCGGTTCAACGATCTTGATCGCCGCGATATCGGCCGCCTTCAGGTCTTTGAAAAGCGCGCGCCCTAGCGTGCCGACGTTCTCGGGCCGGCGTGCGCGCTCCTGCTGCTGGTAAAGCAGCGCCCCGCCGCCGAGCACCGCGAGAAGCATCACGAGAATGGTGACGACGCGGGCGTTCATGCGTATTTTCTGCGGATCAGCGCGACCATCAGTCCCGCAAGCGCCACGAGCAGCGGCATGAGCGCGATATTGGCCAGCTTGGTCCAGAACACCAGCGCCTCGGCGTCCTGACGCAGGTTCTTGCGCAGCTCCTTGAGCGCGAGGTTGGTCTCAATGTAGGTCTTCTTGAAGCGCTCGAGTTCAGCCTGCTGCTCGGCGGAAAGGATCTGCGATTTCGCGGCGGGGCCGCCTTGCGCCTTCTGCAGCTCCTGCAGCCGCGCCTGTGTCTTCTGCTTTTCCTCCTCCAGCGCCTGGATCCTGCCGAAATACTGTTTCTGCGCCTCGGCCTCGAGCTCGCGCACCACGGTGAGCGGCCGGAACGCGGCCGCGCGGCTCCTGAGCGAAATCAGGTCGTCGCCGGCCGCGAACTGCTCCACCATCCCGAGCGCGAAGGCGAGGTTGCCGTTCGACGGCACCACGATCTTGCGGCCGAATACCTCCTGCACGTCGACCGCCGCGCCGTCGGCGAGAAGGTCGACGTCGGCCACGGCGATCACCGAGTTCTCCGGCGATTCGCGCAGCGCCGGGGTGCCCGCGGCAGCGGGCTTCTTGTCGTCTTCCTTCAGCCCCTCTGGGAAAGCGGTCTTGAACTTGCCGGTGAGCCGAACTGCAAGGGGCATGGCGTTGCCGGAAGGCTTGAAGTTGCGCGTCGCCTCGTCGCCGGACTTGGTGGCGTTCATGCTGTCCACCAGCATGGAGTCGGGCGAGCTTCTGACGAGCTCAGTAGCTTTGAGATTTTCGGGAAGCTTGAGCTCGAAAGCACCTCCAAACGCATACAACAGGGTCTCGATCTGGCCGGTGACGATGTCGTCGCGGCTGAAGGCCGTGCGGTTGAGGGACAGCACGGTAGGTGTGTAGCGCGCTCCGCCGCCGGAGCCGAACACGACGTCGGACACCACCTTGCCCGGGTCCATCTGGACA
Source organism: Burkholderiales bacterium (assembly GCA_035251315.1). Taxonomy (GTDB): domain Bacteria; phylum Pseudomonadota; class Gammaproteobacteria; order Burkholderiales; family SG8-39; genus SCGC-AG-212-J23. Next base: position 6,702 of record DATFEI010000259.1, read on the forward strand.
CCCCAGGCCTTGAAGAGCGTCGGCAGATTCGAGCCCGAGGGCATTTGCGGCATACCCGGCATGGTGGGCATCTGGTCGAAATAGGCGTAGGGGTCGACAAAGACGATGAGCTTGCCGCCGCGCATCACGAATTGATCCAGAGCGTATTCGGTCGCGGGCTGCACATCGCGCGGGTGGATGACAAGGAGCACGTTCAGGCCCTTGTCGATCTCCTTCGCGGTGAGCGGCACTTCCTTCACCTCGAACTCGCGCTTGAGCTCACTCGCAAGCACCCAGGGCTCGGAGGACTGGCGCGTGAAAGGATTGAAGCGCTCGCCGAGCACGGGCAGTCCAGCCATGAGGCCGATCTTCGGCCGCTCCGTCGAGCCGACGCGCGCGATCGCGCGCACGAGATCGTACTCGAGCAGGCGCTCGCGCTGCGGCGAGATCGTCGGGATCGACTGCTTGCGCTCGAGCTGGGTGACCGCGACGCCGAGGTAGAACTGCTCGCCGGTGAAGAGCTGCTGCGGCTCAATGCCGTCGAGCTGCGCCGCGTCCTCCTCCTCGGAGTCGGACTTGGGGTTGTAGCGCTCGACGATCAGGTTCGACCCCGCGGCGCTCTTGAACTCGCGCACCAGGTCTTCCACCCGCTGTGTGAAGCTGCGCAGCTGCACCGGCACGGTCTCGCCCTGTGAGATGTAGAGCCTGAGCTTCACTGGGGACTGCAGGTTCGCCAGAATCTTCCGCGTGCCCGGGGAGAGCGTGTACAGATCGCCTTCAGTGAGGTCGGCTCGGACCGGCGCGCGCGAGACCAGGAAGTTCACGGCGATAAGCAACAGGAACAGGGCGACCAGCCCGATCGCAGAATAAACGAGGTGTTCGTACTTTTTCATTCCGCCTTTTACCCCGCCCTATGTCCACGAATAATTACGCCGGTCGCGAACAGCGCGAAGCCGATCACCGAGAGAAAGAACAGCAGATCTCGGCTGTCGATCACCCCGCGCTGGAATGCGTCGAAATGGGTCACGACCGAGAACGAGGCGACGGTATCGACGAACCCCGGGCTTGCCCAGCGCGCCAGCAGATCGGTGACCGGATTGAACCCGGCGAGGATGAGGAACAGGCATACCACCACCGCCAGAATGAACGCCACGACCTGGTTGCGCGTCATCGCTGAAGTCATGCTGCTTATCGCGAGGTAGGCACCGGCGAGAAGGAAGCTGCCGATGTAGCCCGCGGCGATGATGCCGTTATCGGGGTCTCCCAGAATATTCACGGTCACGATCGCCGGAAACGTCAGCGCGAGCGCGAGCGCGAGGAACAACCACGAGGCGAGGAACTTCGCCACGATCGCCTGCCAGGTGGCGACCGGCATGGTGAGGAGGAGCTCCAGCGTACCGGAGCGGCGCTCCTCCGCCCACAGGCGCATGCCGACCGCGGGCACGAGCACGAGGTAGACCCACGGGTGCCAGCCGAAGAACGCCGCGAGGCTCGCCTCACCGCGCTCGAAGAAGTTGCCTGCCGTGAAAGTGAAGAAGCCGGTGAGCAGCAGAAAGATCACGAGGAACACATACGCTACCGGGGAGGTGAAGTACCCGCCGAGCTCGCGCTTCGCGATGGTCCAGATGATCTTCATTGCTTGACCGTGTCGGGCAGCGTGATCCGGCGGAACACTTCGTCCAGTTCGCCGCGCTCACTGTACATGCCATCGACTTTCCATCCTTCGCGGGCGACGAGATCCACGACCGCCTGCGCAAGCTCGGACGCCTTGCGCTTGTCATGCGGGTAGATCCGCCAGGCGGCGCCATTCAGCCGCTCCACGCGTCCCAGGCTGGCAAGCTTTTCTTCGCTCGCCCCGTGGGCCGAGAGCGTCACCGCGCCGGCGAGCTTGGACATGGAGCGCAGTTCTTCGGGCGTCCCGTTGGCGACGATCTTGCCGCGGTCGATGATAATGGCGCGCGTGCACGCCGCATCGACCTCCTCCAGGATGTGGGTAGAGAACACGATCGCCTTGTTGGCTCCGAGCTCGCGGATGAGATTCCTTACTTCGTGCTTCTGGTTCGGATCGAGGCCGTCGGTCGGCTCGTCCATGATCAGGACATCGGGGTCGTGAATCAGGGCCTGCGCGAGACAGGTGCGGTGCTTGTAGCCCTTGGAAAGCGTATCGATCGACTGGCGCAGCACCGAGCCGAGGAAGCAGAGCTCCACCACGCGGCTCACTGCCTGCTTGCGCTTGCTGCGGTCCAGGCCGCGCAGCTCGGCGGCGAACTCGAGGAAGCCCTTGACCGTCATGTCCGGATAGGACGCCGCGTTTTCGGGCAAGTACCCGATCAGGCGCTTGGCTTGGAGCGGCGAGTGCGCCACGTCATGGCCGCCGACGCTCACGCGCCCTTCGGTGGCGGGCATGAAGCCGGTAATCATGCGCATGGTGGTCGATTTGCCGGCGCCGTTGGGACCCAGGAAGCCGAGCACCTCGCCTCGCTCGACATTGAAGGAAATGCCGTCGACGGCCCTTTTCGGGCCGAACGCCTTGACCAAATTTTCGATGCGGATCACGGGATTACCGCTGGGACATCTTTCAAGGGGGCGGATTATCGCTTAAATTGTCGGCGCAAACCCATTCCCCGAGGAGGTATTTTCATGCATTCCGCCGTCGGCAAGATCGTTTCTACGCTGGCGCTCACGCTCGTCGCCGGCGCAGTCGCCGCGCAGCCGAGCCTCAAGATGATGATCCCGGCCAACCCCGGCGGCGGCTGGGACCAGACCGGCCGTAACCTCGCCGCCGCGATGCAGAGCGCGAAGCTCGTCTCCGGCGTGCAGTTCGACAACAAAGGCGGCGCCGCCGGCACGATCGGCCTGGCGCAGTTCGTGAACGGCTCCAAGGGCGACCCGAACGCGGTAATGATCGGCGGCATGGTGATGGTGGGCGGAATCATCCTGAACAAGTCGCCGGTGCATCTCTCGCAAGTGACCCCAATCGCGCGGCTCACAAGCGAATGGGAAGTGATCGTGGTGCCGGCGAACTCTCCGCATAAGACGATGGGCGACCTGGTGAAGGCGCTAAAGGAAAACCCGGGCAAGGTCTCGTGGGGCGGTGGCTCGGCGGGCGGCACCGACCACATTCTGGTCGGCCTGATCGCCAAGGAGGTCGGCGTCGACCCCGCGAAGATCAATTACGTGCCGTTCAAGGGCGGCGGCGAGGCAATCGCCGCCATTCTCGGCGGGCACGTTACCGCTGGCGTGTCCGGACTGGGCGAGTTCGCCGAGCAGATCAAGGCGGGCAAGATGCGCGCGCTGGCGCAATCGAGCCCGCAAAAGCTCGAAGGCATTCCTTCCCTGAAAGAGCAGGGAATCAACGTCGAGCTCGGCAACTGGCGCGGAATTTTCGGCGCGCCGGGCATTTCGCCTGCGCAGCGCGATGCGCTGGTCAAGCTCGTGCGCTCGGCGACCGAGACGCCGGCGTGGAAATCCACGCTCGAGAAACTCGGCTGGGAGCCCTGGTTCCTCGCGGGTGACGACTACAAGAAGTTCCTCGAGGACGACACCAAGCGCGTCGCGTCGATCATTGAGTCGCTCGGCCTGAAGAGATAGATGTAATGCGCCGCTCCGGCGCCGAGGTCGCGCTGTCGCTGGGCGTGCTCGCCCTCGGCGTTGGCGCAGCCGCGGTGACCGCGACGCTCCCGGGCGAAGCCGGCTATGCCGGCATCGGCCCGAACTTCATCCCGGGCGTGGTTTCCGCCGGGCTCGTCGCGCTCGGCGTCTGGCTTGCCTTCGAGGCGTTCTCGGGCGGCTGGCGCAGCGCCCTGCCCGACGACGCCCGCGAGCGGGGTGAGCATGCTTTCAGCGGCGCCGCGTTCGGCTGGATCACGGCCGGGCTCTTCGCCCAGATGGCGCTGATCGGCTCGGCTGGGTTCGTGGTCGCTGCGATCGTGCTCTTTGCCTGTGTCGCGCGCGGTTTCGGCAGCCGGCGCGTTGCGCGCGATCTCGCGATCGGCGCGGTGCTCGCGCTCGCGATCTTTCTTTTTTTCGTCAAGGCACTGAACGTCAACCTGCCGGCGGGATGGCTCTCGCCGATCCTGGGCGGCGCCGGCATATAGGAAAACGCCACGATGGAAACGCTGAACGCGCTCGCTTCCGGGTTCGGCGTCGCGCTGCAGCCGATGAACCTGATGTGGGGCCTGATCGGCGTCACCTGCGGCACGCTGGTGGGCGTACTGCCGGGCGTCGGGCCCGCGCTCACCGTGGCGATGCTGCTGCCGCTCACCGTAAAGCTCGACCCGACCGGCGCGCTCATCATGTTTGCGGGCATTTATTACGGCGCGATGTTCGGCGGCTCGACCACCACCATCCTGCTCAACACGCCGGGGGAGTCCGCTTCGATCGCCACCGCGCTCGAAGGCAACCGCATGGCCAAGGCCGGCCGCGGCGGGCCGGCGCTCGCAACTTCCGCGATCGGCTCGTTTGTCGCCGGCTCGATCGCCACGATCCTGCTTACGCTGCTCGCGCCGCTGGTGGTGGATTTCGCGCTCAAGTTCGGCCCAGCCGAGTTCTTCGCCCTTATGGTGTTCGCATTCGTCACCGTGTCGGCGGTGCTCGGGAGCTCCACGGTGCGCGGGCTGACGAGCCTTTTCCTCGGCCTGCTGCTCGGCCTAGTGGGTATCGACGGCCAGACCGGCGCTTCGCGCTTCGCCTTCGGGGTGCCGGAGCTGCTCGACGGCATCGATGTGGTCGTGCTCGCGGTGGGGCTGTTCGCCGTCGGCGAGGCGCTATACGTGGCCGCCTACCAGAGCCGGCTCAGCGAGACGATGGAGAAGCTGCGCGGGTCGATCTGGATGTCGCTGGAAGACTGGCGGCGCTCGTGGCCGGCGTGGCTGCGCGCGACCGTGATCGGCTTCCCGTTCGGCACCATCCCGGCGGGCGGCACCGAGATTCCGACGTTTCTTTCCTATGCCACCGAGAAGAAGCTCTCCAAGCATCCCGAGGAGTTCGGTAGGGGCGCGATCGAGGGCGTGGCGGGACCTGAAGCGGCCAACAATGCCGCAGCCACGGGCGTGCTGGTTCCCCTGCTGACACTCGGAATACCGACTTCGGCGACGGCGGCGATCCTGCTAGGCGCATTCCAGAACTACGGCTTGCAGCCGGGGCCGCTGCTTTTCCAGACGCAGAGCTCGCTCGTGTGGGGCCTGATCGCGAGCCTCTACGTCGGCAACATCATCCTCCTCATCCTCAACCTGCCGCTGATCGGCATCTGGGTGAAAGTGCTGCAGATCCCGAAGGACCTGCTCTACGCCGGCATCCTGGTGTTCGCCACGCTCGGCGCCTACAGCCTGCACCAGTCCTGGGTCGATCTGCTCGCGCTCTACGTTTTCGGGCTGCTCGGCTTCGCCATGCGGCGCTGGGACATCCCGGTCGGCCCGGCGGTCATCGGCCTGATCCTCGGCCCCCTCGCCGAGACCCAGTTCCGCCGCGCGCTCGCGATCAGCCAGGGCGACGCGAGCGTGTTCTTCACCCACCCGATCTCGGCGACGTTCCTCGCCATCACCGCGGCGCTGGTCATCGTGCCGTTCATCGTGCGCCACGCGAAGCGCCTTCGCCGCAAGCCGGCGTAAGGAGGTTCCATGCAACTTACCGGAATGCTGCACGGCTCGAAGCTTCTTGAGTTCGTGGACTTCCCCGCCGCCGAGGTGCTCGGGCCTGAAGCGTCCGAGGACCAGATCGGCGCGCTCATCGAGAAGCGCGGCTCGGTGTTCGTCAAGCCGATCTTCAAGGGCGGGGTCGGCAAGAAGGGCAAGAGCGGTCTGATCGGGCGCGCGACCGATCTCAAGACCGCGCTGCGCGAGAAGGAGCGCCTGTACTTCATCGAGCATCGCGTCGGCAACGTGGTGTCCAAGGCGCAGGGCGTGACCTTCGAGGGCGCGGTGCCGGCCGAGCACGAGGTCTATTTCGCGCTCGGCGACTCGACGCGCTTTCGCGCCCCGACCATCACGCTCACCCACAAGGGCGGGATCGCGATCGAGGAGCTCGAGAAGCAATACGTCGCCGAGGTGCCGTTCGAGGCGCTCACGGGCCTCAAGGCCTTCGTCATCGCCAACGCCCTCACCGACATCGGCGCGCCGCGCGAGATCATCTCGCCGCTGGTGCAGAACCTGCCGAAGCTCTGGGAGCTCTTCCACCACTACGGCCTTACCACGCTCGAGCTCAACCCGATCCGCATGAGCCCGGGGCGCGGCGGGCGCCTAGTGCCGGTGGCGTGTGACTTCAAGTGCGGCTTCGACCGCGACGACCCGCGGCGCGAGCGGCTCAGCCTGCCGCCGAGTCTCTTCGCCGGCGACTATTCCGACTTCGAGCACGAGATCAACCAGCTGCGCACCTACCAGGGGCAGAGCGACGTGTTCGTGATCAACGCGAAGGGCACAATCCTCGCGCCCACTTTCGGCGGCGGCGCCAATTCGCTCGTCACCCAGGCGCTCGGCGACGACGCGATCATCTCGTCGGACTTCGGCGGCAACCCGCCGTACGAAAAGATGCACGATGTGGCGCGCATCTGCTTCAAGTACTGGCTTGCGCAATCGAACGTGCTTTTCATCATCGGCGGCAAGTCGAACAACACCGACATCTACGAGACCTTCCGCGCGATGTCGGACGCGCTGCGCGAGCATTTCGGCGCGCACGGGCCGACGCCGCTTTACGTGGTGGTCGGGCGTGGCGGGCCGAACCTCGTGCGCGGCATGGGCGCGATGCGCGACACGGTCGAGGCGCTCGGGCTTCCGTATCGCTTCTTCGGCTTCGACTCGGCGATGAGCGAGGTGGTGAACTACGCGCTCGCCGCGGACCAATGGATGAAACGGGGAGGGAGAAGAGAACTGGCGCGGGCGATGGGCCTTTCGCTCGAAGGAGATTGACATGTACCGGCGCGGCGCAGGGCCGTTCAAGTACTTCGTAGGCATCAGCTCGCTGGAGGAAGTGGCGACGCGGCAAGACCGCGTTTGCGTGCTCAACATCCTCGGCGGCGAGTCGAGCGAGGTGACCCCAGTGAGCCATGCGTATTCTGGCGGCAACGTAGTGTTCGGGACCTCGCCCGGGCGCCAGGGGCAGGTGCTGGAGACGCCGGCGGGCAACATTCCGGTCTACAACAGCGTGCGCGCGGGGCTAGATGCCGGCCATCGCTTCAGCGTCGGCGTGGTGTATCTGCCACCCTCCGGGGTGCGCGACGGCGTAGCCGAACTGGTGCGCGTCAATCCCGACCTGCGCAAGATCGTGATGATTACCGAGAAGGTCGCGGTGCACGATGCGCGCGAGATCCGTGCCATGGGGCAGCAGAGCGGCATCGACATCTTCGGCGCCAACTGCCTCGGCGTCGCGGACTCCTGGAACCGCGTGCGCATCGGCGGCGCGCTCGGCGGCGACGACCCGGCCGAGTCGCTCATCAAGGGCTCGATCGCCATCCACTCGAACTC
>DATFEI010000054.1:0-4074 GCA_035251315.1 Burkholderiales bacterium
TCGAAGCGGACCTCACCGCCCGCGATCCTGCCCGGCGGCTGGGGGATCAGGCCCATGATGGAGAGCGCGGTGACGCTCTTGCCGCATCCCGATTCGCCGACGATGCCGAGCGTGCGGCCGCGCTCGAGGCTCAAGTCGACGCCGTCGACCGCGCGTACCTCGCCGCGTTCCGAGGCGAAGTATGTGCGCAAACCGCGCACCTCAAGAAGCGGGCCGTTTGTACGCTGCAATCTGTTGCTCGATCAGCGCGCGGTCGAGGAGGCCCCACGGCCGCGCCTTGCTCGGGCTGCACATCAGGTAGGGGATGAAGCGCTCGTGCGCCTTGTCGTAAAGGCGCCTCAGCTCGGCGAGGGGATCGGCGTGGTCGTCCACGCGCAGATTGAGGTTCGCGTACTGCTCGCCGGAGTAGACCAGCAGCGCGGCCGACTGCCTGCCGCGCTTGTCGCCGCCGGCGGCCTCGCCGGCTTCCATGGCTTCGATCAGCCGTTCGGCGAACGGCTTCGTGCTCGTCTTGAATGCCCTGGCGGTTTCCTCGATGACACGCGGTCCCACCAGCATGTTGCCGGCCACGGAGAAGCCGTCGCCCGCGATCGCACCACACCAGTCGACGCACTTTGCACCGGTGTGCTGGCCGATGCGGCCCCCGTCGTCGATGACGTGAAGCTGGCGCTGCTCCCGGCCCTCGTCGGGCGCTGCGAGCTGCCGGACCACCTCGGGTGCAGCGATGCCGGCGCGCAGCAGGTCGAGGCCATGCCTGCCGTAGTAGGGGTTAATCAGCGCCTGAGTGCAGAGCGCCCCCACGCTGCTTTCTGCGTGAGGGCAGAGCGCCCCGACCGCGAAGAAGCGCGTGGCGACGGCAACCCCGAACGCGCCGCTCGCGTCGCGCGCGATGATCGACCAGGTCATGGCCGCGGATCATAACCCGCGGCCCGACCGCTCGATCAGGCAAAGAACAGCAGCCCGAGCGTCGCGCCGAGGCCGGCCGCAATGCCGTAACGTTCGAGCGGGCTCACGTCCTTCCCGGCGACCACTACGAGCGGGGCCGGGGCGAGCTCGAGCAGCTGATGGATGACCGCGTCCTCGCTCATCCGGGTTGCCGAGCGATAGCGCGCCGTTCCGAGCACTATGAGATCGGGACTGGTGTCCACGGCGACCGACAGGATCGCCTTTGCCCTGTTGCCGGTCAGCAGCTCCACGGTGTGGCGGATGCCGTGCCACTGGAGTAGCTCGCGCGTCGTGGCGACGGACTTTTCGGCGAGCCTGGGGCTCAGGGCGAGCGCGAGCCGCGAGCCGACGTAAAGAACGTGCACCTCGGGACGCTCGCGGCCCATGAATTCGCGCACGATATAGCGGGCCGCAGGCAGCGCATTGACCGAGTCGAGGACGGGGACGAGGATGCGCATGGCTATTCTCCCGCGAGCAGAAGGGCGGCAAGGCCCGCCACGCCGGCGGGCAGGGCATAACGCTCGAACGCGCCGGCCTGGCCGCGCGCGAGCACCGTGACCGGGATGTCGGTTTGCTCCATGACCGCCTGCGCGATCGAGGGGTTTACCCAGCGCAGCCAGGCGGGATGGCGGCCCACTCCCATCATCACTTCGTCAACGCGCTCGCGCTCCGCGATCGCGGCTATGCGCTCGGCCGGCTTGCCGACCTCGGCGAACGCGCGGAATGGGATGTTCTTGAGCGCTAGCGCCTCGATGGCCCGCGCCATGGCGGCGCGGCTGCGCTCTGCGCGCAGCGCGTCGCGCGCGGCGCGGCTGGTGAACTGGGCCACGTGGCGGTGGAAGCGCGGCTGCACGTTGACCACAAGGACTTCGAGCGGCACGCCTTTGAGAGCGAGCGACTCGAGGTAGGAGAGCGGCGCAAGCGCGGCTTCGGAAGCGTCTACGGGAACGAGGATCTTCATTGCTGCATGACCTCCTTGACTCTTGCTGCCCTGCGATTGCGCAGGTAGGGGACGGCGAGCACGCCGCCGATGGTGACCAAATAGATCGCCGAGCGGATGCCGGGGCGCCCCTCCATCCACTCCTGGTACAGCGGCTCGTCCGTGATCATCTTGGCCGCGGTCCAGGCGAGCACCGCGCCGCCGATATAGAGCAGGGCGGGGAAGCGCTCGATCCAGCGCAAAATCAGGGTCGAGCCCCACACCACGATCGGGATGCTGATGAGCAGCCCCAACACCACGAGCAACGCGCTGCCATGGGCGGCACCGGCTACGGCGAGCACGTTGTCGAGACCCATCACGGCGTCCGCGACCACGATGGTGCGCATCGCCGCCCAGAAGCTGGTCGCAGGGGCGAGGTCGTGTTCGCGGCCGTTCTCGTCGCCGGTGAGCAGGCGGTAGGCGATCCAGGCGAGGAGGATTCCGCCGGCGAGCATCAGCCCGGGGATCCCGAGCAGCCAGACCACCACGATGGTGAGGCTCGCGCGCACCGCGACCGCGCCTACCGTGCCCCAGATGATGGCGCGGCGCTGCAGCGTCTTCGGCAGGTTGCGCGCGGCGAGCGCGATCACGATCGCGTTGTCGCCGGCAAGCACCAGGTCTATGACGATGATGGCGGCGAGCGCGGACCAGAACTCGGGGGTGAGGAAAATGTCCATGCCGCGAGTCTGTGCGGCGCCGCAGTAGATGAAAATTGACATTGCGCGATGGATTCCATTGCGCTCCGCAATGGATCGGGCCGCGCGGCTTCGCGTAGAATGATCGCTCCCGCAGGGGAGTAGCTTCCCGCGGGATGGCCGTCAATTCGGGGAACTCATCCCTCCGGTCATCCCGGCAGCCCGATCCCGCGCTGCAAGCCAGACCTCGGTTACCGCAAGGAGCCGAGATGTCTCGTGTGCGCAGTCGCCGTTTGTTCCGACATGGGCTGTTGCCCCAGCTGCTGGTTTTCGAGGCGGTCGCGCGCCTCGGCAGCGTGACGCGCGCCGCCGAGGAGCTGCATCTCGCGCAGCCAACGGTGTCGCTGCAGCTCAAGAAGCTCGCCGAGGCGCTGGAAGTCCAGCTATTCGAGCAGCGCGGGCGCAAGCTCCATCTCACCGGCGCTGGCCATGCGCTGCGCGAGGCGTGCGACGAGCTGGTCCACTGCTTGCTGCGCGCCGACGCGCGCCTCGAGGCCTGGCGCAGGCCGAAGCAGCAAGTCCTGAGGCTCGCCGCCGAGCCGGAATCGCGCGCGATAGCGGCACGGCTCCTTGCCGACTTCTGCTCGCGGCACCCCGGCGTGCAAGGCAGCCTGCACGTCGACGAGCGCGCCGAGCTGCTCGCGCGGCTGAGCGCGGGGACCGACGACGTGTACTTCTTCACCCTCGAGATCGACGGCGTGGCCGAGGAGCGGCGCTGGAGCCTGGCGCACCCCAAGGGACGCCCGCTCGACCCGGCTGCGGCGCTCTTCCTGCGCGAGGCGCTGCAACTTGACGCTGGCGATGGCAGCGCGAACAATCTTCCTGCCACCGAAGAGGAGGGCCAATGGAACTCCCGCGGACCTACAACGCGGCAGTAGATCTCGTCGAGCGCAACGTCGCCGCCGGGCGCGGCGGCAAGACCGCCTACATCGACGATTCGGGCGCCACTACTTACGCCCAGCTCGCGGAGCGGGTCGACCGCGCCGCGAGCGCGCTGCGCGGGCTCGGCCTCAAGCGCGAGCAGCGCATCGGTATCGCGATGCTCGATTCGGCGGACTGGGTGGCGCTTTTCCTCGGCGCGATCAAGGCCGGGGTCGTTCCGGTGGCACTGAACACGCTGCTCACGCCGAAGGACTACGAGTACCAGCTGAACGACAGCCGGGCGCGCGCCTTGTTCTTCTCGACTGCGCTGCAGAAGAACTTTGAGGACATCCAGGCGAAGTGCCCGCATCTCAAGTACGTCGTCAACGACGCGCAGCTCAAGGACCTGCTCGCAACCGCGAACCCGAAGGCCGAAGCGGCGCCGACCATGCGCGACGAGATGTGCTTCTGGCTCTACTCCTCGGGCTCGACCGGCGCGCCGAAGGGCACGGTGCACCTGCACTCGCATCTGATCGCAACTGCGGACCTCTACGCCAAGCCGGTGCTCGGCATCCGCGAATCCGACGTCGTGTT
>DATFEI010000196.1:0-26811 GCA_035251315.1 Burkholderiales bacterium
CTCCTGCTGCCGCTCGGCCTGCCGGACCTGCCGTTTCACCTGCGCCTCGACCCGCTCGCTGCGTTCTTCCTGCTCTTGCTCGGCGGCGTGGGAGCGGGCATCTCCATCTACGCCAGCGGCTACTTTCGCGACGAGAGCGCCGGCCGGCTCAGGCTCATCTGCCTGCAGTACCACGTGTTCCTCGCCGCGATGGCGTTCGTCATCCTCGCCGACGACGCGTACCTCTTCATGGTGGCGTGGGAAACGATGGCGCTCGCCTCGTACTTCTTGGTCACGACCGACCACCGCGTCCCGGCAATCCGAAGCGCCGGGTTCCTCTACCTGCTGATCGCGCACATCGGCGCGATCGCCATCTTGTTGTGCTTCGGACTGCTGCACGGCGGCCACGGGAACTACAGCTTCGCCGCGCTGCGCACCGCCGAGCTAACCCCGTTCTGGGCGCACGTCGCGTTCGCGCTTGCATTCGTGGGCTTTGGCGCCAAGGCCGGCGTGGTCCCTTTGCACGCGTGGTTGCCGGAGGCGCATCCGGCTGCGCCCTCGCCGGTCTCCGCACTGATGAGCGGCGTCATGATCAAGACCGCGATCTACGGCCTCGTGCGCGTCGCTTACGACCTCATCGGCGGCGTGTACTGGCAGTGGGGCGTCGCCGTGCTGCTGGTCGGCGCCGGCACCATGCTGTTCGGCGTGCTCTTCGCCCTGATGCAGCACGACCTCAAGCGGCTGCTCGCGTACCACTCGGTGGAGAACATCGGCATCATCCTGCTCGGCCTGGGCATGTCGCTGGTGTTCTTTGGCTTCGGCCACCCCGAGGCAGGTGCGCTTGGGCTGGTCGCGGCGCTCTATCACACGCTCAACCATGCGGTGTTCAAAGGGCTGCTCTTCCTCGGCGCGGGTTCGATCCTGCACGCGACCGGGCTGCGCGACCTCAACCACATGGGCGGTCTCGCCCGCAGCATGCCGGCCACCGCATTCCATTTTCTCGTCGGCGCGCTTGCGATCTCGGCGCTGCCCCCGCTGAACGGCTTCGTCTCGGAATGGCTCACCTTCCAGGCCGCGCTGCAGGCGCCGCTTCTCGAGCACGGCGTCGTGCGCAGCCTCCTGCCGCTCTTCGCGGCAACGCTCGCGCTCGCCGGCGCGCTTACGGCGATGTGCTTCGTCAAGGTCTACGGCGTGGCGTTCCTCGGGCAGCCGCGCGGCAAAGCCAAGGTTTCCGGGGACGCCGGGGCGAGCGAGCGCCTGGGCCTGGCATGGCTCAGCGCTGCCTGCCTGGTGCTCGGCCTCTTCCCCGCGGCAATGCTGCAGATGCTGAACCAGGTCGGCGCTTCGCTCACCGGCCACAGCCTGTCGGCCGAGGCGCTGCAATCGGGCTGGCTGTGGCTCGTGCCCACGCACCCCGCCGAGGCGAGCTATAGCCCGCTCATCTTCTTCGTGGTGGTGCTTGCCGTGGTGCTCCTTACCGTGCGGCTGGTGCGCGTCTTCTACCACGGCCGCGTGCGGCGGGCCGACCCGTGGGACTGCGGCTTTCCAGAGCAGACGCCCCGCATGCAGGACACGGCCGACGCGTTCGGACAGCCGATCAGCCTGGTGTTCGGGCCGCTCTACCTCATGAAGCGCAGCGTCCCAGGCCCCGAGGACCCGGCGCCGAAGTATGCGATGAAAGTCGAGGACCGGCACTGGCCCTGGCTGTACCTGCCGGTCGCGCGCGCGGTCGAGTTCGTGTCGGCGAAGATCGGGCTGCTGCAGCGCGGCCGCATCAGCACTTACCTGCTGTACAGCTTCCTCACGCTGATCGCGCTCCTCGTGTTCGTGCGATGAACGTCGGGCTGCAATTGCTGCAATCGGCTCTGGTGGTGCTCGCGGCTCCGCTCGTGCTCGGATGGGTGAACATCTGCCGGGCGTGGCTGCAGAACCGCTCGGCGCCGAGCATCCTGCTGCCCTACTACACGCTCGCCAAGCTCTTTCACAAGGACGCGATCATCGCGAACACGGCTTCGCCCGTGTTCCGCATCACGCCATACGTGCTGTTCGGCTGCATGGCGCTCGCCGCCGGAATCGTGCCGGTGCTCGCGACCGACCTGCCGTTCGCGCCGGCGGCGGACATCATCGCGCTCGTGGGGCTGTTCGCGACCGCGCGCGTGTTCGCCGCGTTAGCGGCGATGGACACCGGCACCTCGTTCGGCGGGCTCGGCGCCCGGCGCGAGATGCTGGTGGGGTTTCTCGCCGAGCCGGCGATGCTGATGACGCTCTTCACCGCGGCCTTCATCTCGGGCTCGACACAACTGCCGACCATCGTCGACACCCTCGCGCACCGGGAGTTCGCCATCTATCCGAGCCTCGCCTTCGCCGCGGTCGCCTTCCTGATGGTGCTGCTCGCCGAGAACGCACGCGTGCCGGTCGACAATCCGACCACCCACCTCGAGCTCACCATGCTGCACGAGGCCCAGATCCTTGAATACTCCGCGCGCCACCTGGCGCTCGTGGAATGGGCCGCCGCGATCAAGCTCGTCGCCTACATGACGATCGGCTTCGCGCTTTTCCTGCCCTGGGGAATCGCCGCGGGCAGCTGGGAGGCAATCCCGGTCGCGCTCGGCGCGCTCGCGCTCAAGCTCGTCGCCGCCGGCGCCGGGCTCGCGCTGATCGAGACGCTGCTCGCCAAGATGCGCATCTTCATGGTGGCGGAGTTCCTGTCCACCGCGTTTCTGCTCGCGGTCCTGGGCATGCTGACGCATTTTCTGGTGCACCACTAAGCCGTGGTCAGTCAGCTCGTCAACCTGCTCGCGGCGCTGCTCCTGCTGCTGGCGTTCGCCATGCTTGCCCAGCGCCGGATCCTCTCGCTCATCCATCTTCTCGCGTGGCAGGGCGCCGCGCTTGCGGCCTCGACGCTCGTCGTCGCCTATGCGACCGGGCAGACACATCTCTATTTCTCCGCCGGGCTCACCCTGGTGCTGAAGGTGATCCTGATACCGTGGGTGCTGCACCGGCTGATCGACCGGCTCTACGTGCGTTGGGACATCGAGACGCTGATCAACATCCCGACCACGATGCTCGCCGGCATCGGCCTGGCGATCTTCGCCTTCGCCCTGGCGACGCCGATCTCCGAGATGGCGAGCACGATCACCCGCTCGACGCTCGGCATCGCGCTCGCGAGCGTGCTGCTCTCGTTCCTCATGATGATCGTGCGCCGCAAGGCGGTGCCGCAGGTGATCGGCTTCCTCGCGATGGAGAACGGCCTGCTCTTCGCCGCGACCAGCGCCACCTACGGCATGCCGCTCGTGGTCGAGCTCGGTGTCGCGCTCGACGTGCTGGTCGCCACCTTCATCTTCGGCATCTTCTTCTTCCACATCCGCGAGCAGTTCGACAGCCTCGACATCCGCCACATGGAAAAGCTCAAAGAGGATTGATGGAGATCGCGGCTCTGCTGGGCGTGCCCCTGGCCGGCGCGGCGCTCCTGGCGCTCTTCGGCCACCGCGCGTGGGCGCCGGAAGCGAACGCGCTCATGAGCCTTGCCACGCTGGCTGCGGCCGCCGCGCTCACCGCGCGGGTCATCGCCGGCGGGCCGTTCTCGGCGTTCGAGGAGCAGGTGTTCGTCGACCCGTTCAACGTGTTCCTGGTGGCGCTCACGTCCTTGGTCGCTTTCACCACTTCGCTTTTCTCGCGGCCGTACATGCGAACCGAGCTCGCGCACAAGCGCTTGAACAGCGCGCGGCTGCGCCTCTACCACAGCATGTATCAGCTCTTCACCTTTACCATGCTCCTTACGCTGGTCTCGAACAACGTCGGCATGCTGTGGGTGGCGATGGAAGCGGCCACGCTCTCGACGGTGCTCCTCGTGTCGCTGTACCGCACCCCGGCGAGCCTCGAGGCGGCCTGGAAGTACTTCATCCTCTGCTCGGTCGGCATCGCGCAGGCGCTGTTCGGCACCATCCTCCTCTACTTCGCCGCCGAGAAGGTACTCGGCCCGGGCGGCAACGCGCTTCTGTGGACGCACCTGCACGAGGTGCGCGGCGAGCTCGAGCCCACGGTGCTGTCCCTTGCTTTCGTTTTCCTCCTCGTCGGCTACGGGACGAAAGTCGGGCTCGTGCCGCTGCACAACTGGCTGCCCGACGCGCACGCCGAGGGCCCGACGCCGATCTCCGCGGTGCTTTCCGGGCTGCTCCTCAACGTCGCACTCTATGCCGTGGTGCGCGCCAAGGTTCTGGTCGATGGGGCGCTCGAGCGCAACTTCTCGGGCGGGCTGATGATGGGTTTCGGGCTGCTCTCGGTGGTGGTGGCGGCGTTCTTCCTCTCGCGGCAGAAGGACATCAAACGCATGTTTGCCTATTCCTCGGTCGAGCACATGGGCATCATGACCTTCGCGTTCGGCATGGGCGGGCCAGTTGCGGCTTTCGCGGGCCTGCTGCACATGACGGTGCACTCGCTCACGAAGTCGGCGATCTTCTTTACCGTCGGGCATGCGTCGCAGGCCTGCGGCACGCAGGACATGGCGTCGATTCGCGGCCTCATGCAGAGGAGCCCGGTGATTGGGTGGGGCCTCGCGCTCGGCAGCCTCGCGATCCTCGGCATGCCGCCCTTCGGAGTGTTCACGAGCGAGTTCATGGTGCTCACCACCGCGATGCACGAGCATTCCTGGGCGACGCCTTTCCTGCTGCTTTCCCTCGGCGTCGCGTTCGCCGCTGTGTTCGGCAAGGTCCAGCCTATGGTGTTCGGCGAAACGACCGGCGCACGCATGCCGCATCCGCCCGCCGTAGTGCCGATTTTCGTGCACCTCGCGATCGTCCTGCTCCTCGGGCTCTACATACCGCCGTACCTTGTCGACTGGTACCGCCAGGCGGCGGCGTTCATCGGATGAACGAGATCCGCCTCCCCGGCGTGCTACCCGCGTGGTTCGCGGAGATCCAGCCCGGCGAGCTGCGCGCCGTCGCGCAGAAGTGCGAGCGCCTGGTCGCGCTTTGGGCGAGCGATGAGACGACGCGCTTTTGCCTGCAGGTGGCACTTGCCTTGCGCGAGGGGCTACTGTGGCTAAAGGTGCCGCTCGCACGAGAGCATCCCCGCTACCCGGGTCTCGCGGATATCTTCCCGGCAGCGAGCCGCATGCAGCGCGCCGCCTACGACCTCGTCGGCGTGCACGCCGAAGGCGGCGCCGACCATCGCAAGTGGCTGCGTCACGGGGCGTGGCCCGCCGGCACCTTTCCCCTGCGCAAGGACGTCGACCCGGCCGCGAAATACGAGCTCGCGCCGGATCACTACCCTTTCGTCCGCGTCGAAGGCGAAGGCGTGCACGAGATCCCGGTGGGTCCGGTGCACGCCGGCACTATCGAGCCCGGCCACTTCCGCTTCTCGATCGTGGGCGAGTCGATCCTCAAGCTCGAGGAGCGCCTGGGCTACAAGCACAAGGGCGTGGAGAAGCGCTTCGAAGCGCTCGGCGCGCGCGAGGGCGCGCGCCTCGCCGGGCGCGTGAGCGGCGACTCGACGGTGGCCTATGCCTGGGCGTACGCCATGGCGCTCGAGGCCGCCGCAGGGATCGAACCACCGGCTCGCGCCGTTGCCCTGCGCGGGATCGCTTTAGAGCTCGAGCGCGTAGCGAACCACCTCGGGGATCTCGGCTACCTCGGCAACGACGTCGCGCTGTCGTTCGGCTTCTTTCAGTTCTGGCGGCTAAAGGAGCTTCTCCTGCGGATGCATCGTGAAGCCTTCGGTCACCGCTATCTCATGGACTTCATCGTTCCCGGTGGTGTAGCGAGTGACCTGGATAAGAAGCAGGGTCTACTCGAGGTGCTCGCTTACATCAAGGCGGAGGTCGAAGTCCTGCGCGGCATCTACGAAGAGCACGCGGGTGCGCAGGACCGGTTCATCATGACGGGCCAGGTAGCACCTGAGCTGGCCGCGCGCCTGGGGCTCACAGGCCCGGCCGCGCGCGCGAGCGGTCAGGCGCGCGACTTGAGGGTAGACCTGCCCATGCCGCCATACGAGACGCTGGCGGTGCGCAAGGCCGGCGAGAAGCGGGGCGATGTCGCCGCACGGGTCACGGTGCGCTTCGAGGAGCTTGCCGAGTCGATCCGGCTCATCGAGGAGCTCGTCGAGCGGCTGCTGCCGGGCGGCATTCAGGCGGCGTGGAAACTCCCGCAAGCCGGCAGCCGCGGCTGCGGCTGGATCGAAGGCTGGCGCGGCGAGGTGTTCGTTGCGATCGAGGCCGGAACGGACGGCAGCCTGCGTCGTGTGCATGCGCACGACCCGTCCTGGCAAAACTGGCCGGCGCTCGAGCGCGCCGTGCTTGGCAATATCGTCCCGGACTTCCCCCTGATCAACAAGTCCTTCAATCTGAGCTACAGCGGTCACGACCTCTAGCCATGTATTACATGCTGAAGCAGATTGCCCGCACCGGCATCGTCACCGAACCCGCTCCGCCTGCCGATCCCTCCCTGCGTCAGGTCGAGCAGCGTCTAAACGAGGCGGTGCTGAAGCACTTCGGGCGCGCGCTCGCCATCCGCCATGTCGACGCCGGGTCGTGCAATGGCTGCGAGCTCGAAATCCACGCCTGCAACAGCCCCTACTACAACCTCGAGCGGCTCGGCATCCGATTCGTGGCAAGTCCGCGCCATGCCGACCTGCTGCTCGTGACCGGCCCGGTGTCGCGCAACATGGAGACGGCGCTGCGGCGTACCTACGACGCGACACCCGAGCCTAAGCTCGTCGTGGCGATTGGCGACTGCGGCTGCAGCGGCGGGATATTCGGCGAAAGCTACGCAAGCTGCGGCAGGGTGTCGAACGTGATCCCGGTGGACGTCGCGGTTCCCGGCTGCCCGCCCGAGCCGCTCGCGATCATCCGCGGCATCCTCGCCGCGGTGACGTCGCGTTAGCCTCTGCCGCCGCAGCTCGCCGGCATCGCGTCCACCGGATAGCCCTTGCAGCTCCAGCTGGTCTTGCCGCCTTGCAGCACTGGTGTGAAGGTGACTTCCAGCGCGTTCTGCTCGTTCCAGGCGCGAATCGCGCCGTTTTCGGCCACAATCCACTTCATCCTGCCGTGCTTCGGATCGTCTTTCTCGATCAGCTTGACGCCGTTGCCGGCACCCGCGAGGTTGCCCGATTGCTCGGCCTTCGCAGCGACTTGCTGCTTGGCTGGCTCGGCGCCCGCCACGAGCGCCTGTGCGGCCGCCCTCACCTCGGAGCCAGCCCTCGACGGCAGGACCCACGCAACCGCCACGTAGCCGATCAGGGCGAGACCGGCGATCACTAGCAACGCAGCACGCATTTGGTTCCCCCTTTGTTGCTACCGCGCGTACCTTTTCTTCTGCCTGCGAAAGCCCAGCTTACCATGGAGCGTTACGGTCAGCTTTCAGCGTGCCGCGGCGCGTGTGAAGCGCCGCCGGTCGTTTGACCTTCTTTTACGATGGTGAGCCTTCGGCTGAGAATCACCGGGCGGGTCCAGGGCGTGGGCTTTCGCTATGCAATGCAGAGCGAGGCGGCGCGGCGGGGCCTGAGCGGCTGGGTGCGCAACCGGCGCGACGGCAGCGTGGAAGCGCTCGTGCAGGGAGAGGCCGGCGCGGTCGAGGCGCTGCTCGATTGGGCGCGCCGCGGTCCCCCGGGCGCCCGGATCGACGCGCTGCGCTCGGAAGCGGCGGAGGGCGAGCCGGCACCGCCGGGCTTCGAGCTGAAGCCTACCGTCTAAGCCGTCTTGCGACGCTTGAGCGCGTTCACCGCCGAGAACTCCCACGGCCGGCAGCCTGCGAGCAGTGCCATGGCGACGCGCCGGCTCGCCGGCAGCGACGAGTCCGCCTCGGCGCATTCGTTGAACTGCGCCACCAGCTCGGCGAGCTTGCGCTTGAGCGTCGCCGCCGATTCGGGTGACAGCTCGCGCGACTCGAAGCGCAGCAGCTCGAGCGGTTCGTCGAAGCGCCCTTCGAGGAACTCGCTCATCGCGCGGCGCGCGTAGGCCTTCTTCGCCGGCCCGCCGGGGCGCCAGACGAAATCCCGCGGCACAAGCAGTCGGGCGCGCTCGCGCGGCCCCCATTCGATCAGCCTGAGCTTCTCCAGGCGCGCGAAAGCGACGGTGAGCTCCGTGCGCGTGATCGCGAACGCCTCGAGGATCTCGTCGAAGCTCCAGCCGTTCAGTACCAGCCAGAACACCGCGAGCAGCTGCTCGTCGCGAGCAAGGCCGAGTTCCTGCTCGTAGGTGAGTTGCGCCGGAGTGTTGCCGCCGCCGCGCGTCATGCGCGCCACCTCGTAGAGATCAAGATCGACGGCAGCGAGCACTTCCTCGATGCGCGCCAAGGTAAAGGTTCCGCGCGAGAACATGCGCTTCACGCTCGCCTCGGACAGCCGCAGCCGCTGCGCGAGCTCCGCATACGTCAGCCCGCGTGCACGAACGCTTTTCTTGAGCGCCTCGACGAAGCGGCGGGCCGCGGGCATGCGACTTACGGTATCAGATAACGCCACTTGCCAAGCAGCTGTTGCGCCGAGGCGTGGCCCCTCGCAAGATTTCCCCGGCAATTCAATCGGGGAGGAGCCGCCATGAGCACCACGCGTTCTATCCCGTTGTCCGCTTCCGAGCTCACCGCTGCGGTGCGCGAACACCGTCCCTACGATCCTTCCCGCCTCGATCGCGTGCTGCGCGTGGACGAACACCACGGCCTGGTCGAGGTACAGGCGAGCACACCGTGGAAGGCGATCGCAGCTGCGCTGCGCCCCGGCGACGCGCGCGCCGCGCACACGCAAACCACCATGACTACCGTCGGAGCGAGCCTCGCGCACAACGCCGCCGGACCGGACGGCCGTCCGGCAATCCTCCACGTCCAATCGATCGCCGTGGTCACGCCGGGCGGCGAGCTGCGGCGCGCCGATCGCGCCACGCGCCGCGAGCTCTTCGCGCTCGTGGCCGGCGGCCAAGGGCTGTTCGGCGCCCTCTACAGCGTCACGCTCGACATCGGCTCGCTCTCGCGTGCCGTGAACGAGGCCGCGCCGCTCGAGGAGCTTTCGTCAGCGCACCCGTTACGGCTCCTTGTCCCGCCGGAGAAGGTCGACTCGTTTCTCGCCGAGGCGCACGGCTGCTGCGGCGAGTGGCGCATGCCGCTCGCCGGCGTCGAGGCGCGAAGAACGCTTGCGGAGAACGATTCATTCCTGCGCTGGGCACGGCGCGACTATGTCGCGGTTGCACTGCACTTCGCCGAGCCGCCGGTCCTCGGCGCGGCGGTGCGCGCGACGCAGCTGCGGCGCGAGCTGATCGGAGCGGCGATCGAGCACGGCGGCAGCTTTCATGTCTCCTGCACGCCGGAAGCGACGCGCGCGCAGGCCGAGGCATGCTATCCACAGCTGCCGGAGTTCCTCGCCGAGAAGCGGCGAGTCGACCCGTGCGAGCGCATCGTCAACTCCTGGTACCTGCACTACCGCAGGCTGTTTGCCAACTAGCTGCTGAAGGTGAGCTCGACGTTCTCGGGCGCGAGCCAATCGCCCAGGTCGGAGAGGAGCTTCGCCTCGGGCCGCACGCGCCAGCCCTCGCCTAGCACAACTTCGCAAGCACCCTTGCCGTTGCCGTAGGAAACCACCACCTGGCACGCGCCCGTGCCGCTCGCGCGGTACGGCGCGAGAACCTGCTGCAGCCGTTTGGCATCCGCTCCACCGTTCATCGAGATTTTGAGCCTGGCGGCGTAGCGGGCGCGCAAGCCATCCAGGTCCAGGAGTTCGTCGGCCGCCACGCGCAGTCCTCCCGAGAACTGGTCGTCCTGGACTTTGCCGCAGACGACGAGCAGCGCATCTTCCTTGAGCTTGTCGCGGTGCTTTTCGTACAGCTCGTTGAACACCGAAATTTCCACCTGCGCGGTGGCGTCGTCGAGCATCACCACCATCATGCGGCCGCGCCGCGTCATCTGCGCGCGCGCCGACACCACGATCCCCGCCATCCATACCCGCTCGGCGGGCGCGAGCCTGGCGAGCGGCGTGCGGGGAAATCGCGCCAGTTCGCGCTCGTAGATCGAGAACAGGTGCCCGGACAGGTAGAACCCGAGGGCGCTCTTCTCCTCGAGCAGCTTCTGCCTCGCGTCCCACGGCAGCGCCTCGACCGTGACATGCGCGCCGCCGCGCGGCGCGTCGGCCTCGCCGAACAGGCTCGACTGGCTCGCCTGACGCTCGACCTGCTCCGCGGCTTCGAAGGCACGCCCGGCGGAGGCAGCCAAGCGGGCGCGGTTCGCGTCGATGGCATCGAACGCGCCGGCGCGGATCAGCGCCTCGAGCACGCGGCGGTTGACCATACGCTTGTCGACCCGGCTGCAAAAGTCGAAAAGACCGCTGAACGGCGCCGCACGGCGCGCCGCGAGGATGTTCTCGATCGCCGCCTGCCCCGTGCCGCGCACCGCACCCAGGCCATAGCGCAGCGTGACGCGGTCGACCGGGACGAACCGGTACTCGGAAGCATTGATATCGGGCGGCAGGACCGTGAGGCCGTTTGCCGCCGCATCCTCGTAGAACTGCCGTACCTTGTCGGTGTCGTCCATTACCGCGGACAGGTTGGCCGCGGCGAACGCCGCCGCGTGATGCGCCTTCATGTATGCGGTCTGGTAGGCGAGAAGCGCATACGCCGCGGCGTGCGACTTGTTGAAGCCGTAGCCGGCAAACTTCTCCATCAGGTCGAAGAGCTGCATTGCCTTGCCGCGCGCGAGGCCGTTTCGCTCCGCGCCGTCGACGAAAATGTCGCGCTGCTGCGCCATCTCCTCGGGCTTCTTCTTCCCCATCGCGCGGCGCAGGAGGTCGGCGCCGCCCAGCGTGTAGCCGCCGATCACCTGCGCGATCTGCATCACCTGCTCCTGATAGACCATGATTCCGTAGGTCGGGCCCAGGATCGGTTTCAGGCGGGGATCGAGATACTCGACGGTTTTTCCGTGTTTGCGCTCGATGTATTCCGGGATCAAGTCCATCGGGCCCGGCCGGTACAGCGCGACCAGAGCGATCACGTCTTCGAACCGATCCGGACGCGCGCGCTTGATGAGGTCGCGCATGCCGCGCGATTCAAGCTGGAACACCGCAGTCGTGTTGCCCGATGAAAGCAGCCTGTAGGTGTCCGCGTCATCCAGCGCAATCCTCTCCAGCGAAAATTCCCTTTGCCCCAGGCCGCGGACGTAGCGCTCGGCCCAGTCGAGGATGGTGAGGGTGGTGAGGCCGAGGAAGTCGAACTTGACCAGCCCGATCGCTTCGACGTCGTCCTTGTCGAGCTGCGAGATCACGTGCGCGCCGTCGGCGGCGTACAGCGGGCAGAACTCGGTGAGCCGGCCGGGCGCGATCAGCACGCCGCCCGCGTGCATGCCGACGTTGCGCACCAGGCCCTCGAGCTTCTCCGAAAGTGCGAGCAGCTCGCGCACTTCGTCCTCGCTCTTCTCGCGCTCGGCGAGCAGCGGCTCCATCCTGCGCGCGTCGCCGAGCGTGATCGTCTTTCCGGGCTGCACCGGCACGAGCTTGGCGAGCTGGTCGCAAAAGCTGTACGGCAGGTCAAGCACGCGTCCGCAATCGCGCAGGACTGCGCGCGCCGCCATGGTGCCGAAGGTGGCGATCTGCGAGACGCTCGCCTCGCCGTATTTGCCTCGCACGTACTCGATCACCCGGTCGCGGCCGTCCTGGCAAAAATCGATGTCGAAGTCCGGCATCGATACGCGCTCGGGGTTGAGGAAGCGCTCGAACAGCAGGTCGTATTTGAGCGGATCGAGATCCGTGATGCCGAGCGCGTAGGCGACGATCGACCCCGCGCCCGAGCCGCGTCCCGGCCCGACCGGCACGCCGTTCGATCTCGCCCAGTTGATGAAATCGGCGACGATCAGGAAGTAGCCCGCGAAGCCCATCTGGATGATGGTGCGCAGTTCGAACTCCAGGCGCTCGCGATGACGGGTCTCGACTTGCGCATATCTTTTTTCCAGACCGGCCGCGGCCTGCTGCCTGAGATAGTCCTCGACGCTCACGCCGGCAGGAGTCGGGAATGCCGGCAGGCGGCTCTTGCCGAGCTCGATCGAAAAGTTGCAGCGCTGCGCGATCTCGATCGTGTTCTCGAGCGCGTGCGGGATGTCGGCGAAGAGCTTCACCATCTCGTCCTGGCGCTTGAAATACTGCTCGGCCGTGAAGCGCCGCGGCCGGCGCTGGTCGCCGAGGATATGCCCGGTCGCGATACACACGCGCGCTTCGTGCGCACGGAAGTCGGCGGCATCCAGGAACTGCACCGGGTGCGTTGCCACGACCGGCAGCGCGAGGCGCGAGGCGAGCGCCACCGAGCGCGCGACCAGCGGCTCGGCATGAGGGTGGCCGGCGCGCTGCAGCTCGACGTAGTAGCGGCCGGGGAAACGCTGCGCCCAGTCGTGCGCCAGCCGTTCGGCGGCCTCGTCATGATCCGAGCCGAGCGCCTGCCCGACGTCTCCGGCGGCCGAGCCGGAAAGAGCGATCAATCCTTCGGTGTCCTGCAGCCAGTCGCGGTCGATCTCAGCCCTGCCGCGGTGCTGGTTGCGCAGCCAGGCGCGGGACAGCAGGTCGCACAGGCGCAGGTACCCCGCGCGCGAAGCGCAGAGCAAGAGCAGCCGGGAAGGCTTTTCGCGGTCGGCGTCGTTTCGCAGCCAACAGTCGGCGCCGATGATGGGCTTCACGCCGAGCGCCCGGGCGGCCCCGTAGAACTTGACCATGCCGAAGAGGTTCGCGGCGTCGGTCAGCGCGAGCGCCGGCATGGCGTCGGCCCGGGCGCGCTCCACCGCCTCCTCGATGCGCACGATTCCGTCGCTCACCGAGTACTCGCTGTGCAGCCTCAGGTGAACGAAACGCGGCGCCGCCATGTCAAAAAAATTGTACCGGAAAGGTCGCCATGAATCGGCTTTTGAAACCTCTCATATTCTCGAGCCTGCTCGCGGTTGGCTCGTTTGCAACGGCACAAGCCGACCGCAGCGCCGAGCTCGACAAGGCCTACGAGGAAACGCGCGCTGCCTACGTCGCGCTCAAGGACGCCGAGAAGCGTCGCGACGAAGGCATCGAGTCCCAGGCCGGCGAGCGCGTCGGCACTGCGGGCGGCGGTGCCAGCCGCCCGACCGAGCAGTACTGGGCGCGCCAGGCGCTGCTCGAGCAGGAAGTCGAGCTCGCTCGCCGGCGCTACGAAGCCGCGCAGAAGCGCTGGAACGACCTCAAGTAGGGCTCGCGTAACATGCGCGGGGCATGAACCCCGCGCCGAATCTGGCCGTCCTTGCGCTTCTCGCCGGCGCGATCTGCATCGCGCTGTCGCCGATTTTTGTGCGCGTGTCCGAGGCGGGCCCCACCGCCACCGCCTTCTGGCGCGTGGCGATCGCGGTCCCGGTCTTGTGGGTGCTCTATTTCAGATCCAGGAAGACTACGCGGCGCTACGCGGGTAAGTGGCCACTGCTCCTCGCCGCCGGCTTCGCGTTCGCAGGCGACCTCGCTTTCTGGCACAGCTCGATCCAGCTCACCTCGGTGGCGAACTCCACGCTGCTCGCCAACCTCGCGTCGATCTTCGTCACCCTCGCGGCGTGGATGTTCCTCGGCCAGCGGCCGAGCGTGCTGTTCCTCGCCGGGCTCGGTGCCGCGCTCGTCGGCATTGCGCTTCTTGTACACACAAGTCTCGAGTTCTCCTCCACCGGCCTCATAGGCGACGCGCTCGGCGTGGTCACCGCTATCTTCTATGCGGGGTACATCCTCGCGGTAAAAGGGCTGCGCGATCGCGGAGAGACCACGCTGCACCTGATGGCCACAACCAGCACGATCACCGCGCTTTTCCTCTTCCCCGTGGCGCTCGCCTCAGGCGAGCAGATGCTGCCCGTCTCGGCGTTCGGCTGGTGGATGCTCGCAGGCCTCGCGCTTGTGTCGCACGCCGCGGGACAGGGCCTCATCGCCTACGCACTGGCCAGCCTGCCCGCCGCTTTTTCCTCGGTGAGCCTCCTCTTCCAGCCGGTGATGGCGGCGCTTTTCGCGTGGGCGCTGCTTTCCGAATCGCTCGTGCCGCTGCAGGTGCTCGGCGGCTTGGTCGTTCTCGTGGGAATCCACCTTGCACGGCGCGGATCGAGCGCGGGACAATGAGCGCACCCGGGAGGAGCTCATATGGCCAAGGCGAAGAAGGCAAAGAAGTCGAAGGTGAAGCGCAAGAAGATTGCCAGGAAACCGCTCAAGAAAGTTACGACGAAGCTCAAAAAGGCGGTAAAGAAGGTCTCAAAGAAACCCGTCACCAAACCTCGTGCCGTCGCCGCGCCAGCCCCCGCCCCACTACCGGGCGAGCGTATCGGGGTGGTGACGCACTACTTCGGGCACCTGTCGGTCGCCGTGGTGAAGCTTGATCCCGACACGGCGCTGCGCGTCGGCGACAACATTCACATCAAAGGCCACACGAGCGACTTCGGCCAGCGCGTCGAGTCGCTCCAGGTCGGGCACGCGCCCGTGCAGGAAGTCGGGCCGAACGACGATTTCGGCCTCAAGGTGGTCGACCACGCGCGCGAGCACGATGTCGTCTACCGGGTGAAGTAACGCCCTTGCTCGCCGCGCGCTGGAAGCTCGCGGACCGCTCGCTGTACGACGCGCTCGTCGCGCGCTACAGCGAGCCTCACCGCCGCTACCACACGCTGCAGCACCTCGCGGAGTGCTTCGCCGCGTTCGACGAGATCGCCGACCTCGCCGAGCATCAGGCGGACGTCGAGCTCGCGCTTTGGTTCCACGACGCGATTTACGATACGCGGCGCAGCGACAACGAGCAGCGCAGCGCAGAGTGGGCCCAATCTGCCACCGGAAACTCGCGGGTGTATGCCTTGATCATGTCGACGCGGCATGAAGCCGTGCCGCAAGACACGGACGAGAAGGTGCTCGTTGACGTTGACCTATGGATCCTCGGCTCTCCGCAAGAGCGTTTCGACGAGTATGAACGGCAGGTGCGCGAGGAATACGGCTGGGTGCCGCGGCCGATCTACCGGCGCAAGCGGCGCGAGATTCTGCAAGGCTTTCTCGCGCGCACGACGATCTACGGCACCGAGCGCTTCATCCAGCGCCACGAGCCGCGGGCGCGCGCGAACCTCGCCCGCTCGCTCGCTAGGCTATGACCGCGCGGGGCTCGCCGGAGGACTTTTCGATCGCGCCGATCTCGTAGACGCGCTCGCCCTCGCGCTCGAGAATCGAGCGCGCGTCGGACGCCTGATCGCGCGCGACGACGATCACCATGCCGATCCCGCAATTGAACACGCGCCACATCTCGTCCTCGGCCACGGCCCCCGTTCGCTGCAGCCACGCGAAGGCCTCCGGGCGCGGCCAGGCGCTTTTGCGGATCGCCGCCCGGGTGCCGGCGGGAAGGATGCGCGGCACATTGCCCACCAGCCCGCCGCCCGTGATGTGGGCGAGGCCTTTGACTGGCACGGCCTCGAGCAGCCTCAGCACCGGCTTCACGTAGATGCGCGTCGGCTCGAGCGGGTCGAACGGCGGCTTGCCGCGCTCGAGAATCCTGCGGATGAGCGAAAAGCCGTTGGAGTGCGGCCCGCTCGAGGCGAGGCCGAGCAAGGCATCGCCGGGCGCGATCGCGCGGCCGTCGATGATGCGCGTCTTCTCCACCACGCCGACGCAGAACCCGGCGAGGTCGTACTCGCCCTGCGGATACATGCCCGGCATCTCGGCGGTCTCGCCGCCGATGAGCGCGCAGCCTGCGATCTCGCAGCCTCGGGCGACGCCTTTGACGACGGCAGCGGCGACGGCGCCATCCAGCTTTCCACAAGCAAAGTAATCCAGAAAAAAGAGCGGCTCGGCGCCTTGCACGAGCACATCGTTCACGCTCATCGCCACGAGGTCGATGCCTACGGTGTCGTGCCGCCCGAGCGCGAATGCGAGCTTGAGCTTGGTGCCGACGCCGTCGGTGCTCGACACCAGCACGGGCTCGCGGTAATTCTTCGGGATCTCGCACAGCGCGCCGAACCCGCCGATGCCGGCGAGCACTTCAGGCCGCAGCGTGCGCCTGGCGAAAGGCTTGATGGCTTCGACCAGGCTGTCGCCGGCTTCGATGTCGACGCCGGCGTCGCGGTAGGACAGTCCCTTTGACATGCTAGATTGGAATTCTAGCGAGATGCAGCAGCTCGTCCTCAACATCGGGCCGGCGCTGGAGCCCGATTTCGACAACTACGTCGCCGGGCCGAATGCCGAGGCAGTGGCAAGCGTGCGCAGCTTCGCCGCGGGCAGCGCTCGCGAGGCGATCCTGTACCTCTGGGGCGAGCCGGGAAGCGGGCGCACCCACTTGCTGCGCGCGGCCGCAAAGGCGAGCCGCGAGCTGGTCATCGCCGACGACGTAGAGAAGCTCGACGCGGCTGCTCAACAGCGCCTGTTCGCGGCGATCAATGCGGCTCGGGAGGGGGCGGCGCCGGTCCTCGCGGCGGGCGCCCAACCCCCGGCGCAGCTCGCCCTGCGCGAGGATGTGCGCACGCGCCTCGCCTGGGGGCTCGTCTACCAACTGAAGCCCCTTACCGACGCGGACAAGGGCTTGCATCTGCGCGCCCAGGCCGCGCGGCGCGGCCTGCGGCTTCCCGACGAGGTCCTCGTCTACCTGCTCAGCCGCATGCCGCGCGACCTTACCAGCCTGAACGCCGTACTGGAGGCGCTGGACCGCTATTCGCTGGCGACCAAGCGCCCGATCACCCTGCCGCTGGTGCGGGAGGCACTGGAACGAAAAATTCCGTGAATCCGTGGCTCCCGCGCCACAGTGGTGAATCCTCACATAGACAAGCGCGAAGTCGGGCTAGTAAATTGAAACCGCTGTCATGAAAGCGAGGACTGTCCTTCTCTTGGCGCTGCTCTTCGCCGGCCAGGCGGCTGCCCAGTCCGGCCTGCGCCTGCGGCATCAGGGCGAGCCGGGACTCGACCCGGCCCGGGCGCGCGGATGGCTCGCCCCGGACTACGACCGCTTCGGCTTCGCCCTGCACAACTGGCGCGAGGCCGTGGGGTTCGCGCCGGGGCAGCGCCTCGGGATGGGGCTGGGCAACGACTTCGACGAGCAGCGCCAGCTCTCGTTCTCGAGCCGCTATTCGCTCACTCAGGACTGGGCGCTTTCCGCCGAGACGTTCGGGCGCGACGCGACGGACCTGTTCCGCCTGCAAGACATCCGCATCGGCGTGCAGCGCCGGTTCTAGCTGCAAGTTGCCTTTAAACTCCGGGCGCGCATGCGCCTGGCTCTGTTCGACCTCGACAACACGCTGCTCACGGGCGACAGCGACTACGAGTGGGGCCAGTTCATGTGCGATCAGGGCGTGGTGGACCGCGCGGCCTACGAAGCGCAAAACCGCGTCTACTACGAGCAATACGCCGACGGCACGCTCGACATTCACGAGTACCTCGGCTTCGCGCTGCGTCCGCTTGCCGCGCACTCTCCCGAGGACCTTGCGCGCTGGCACGCCGAGTTCATGGAGAGCCGCATCCGGCCGATGATCCTGCCGGCGGCACGCGCGCTGGTGCGCCGCCACCTGGAGGCCGGCGAGCTGTGCGCCATCATCACCGCGACGAATAGCTTCGTCACGGCGCCGATCGCGCGCGAGTTCGGCGTCGAGCATCTCATCGCCACCGAGCCCGAGCGGCGGAACGGCCGCTTCACCGGCCGCGTCGCGGGCACGCCATGCTTCCGCGGGGGCAAGCTCGTGCGCCTCGACGAATGGCTCGCCGGCCGCGGACGGCGCCTCGCCGACTTCGAGGCAAGCACCTGCTACAGCGACTCGCACAACGACCTGCCGCTGCTCGAACGGGTCACGCGCCCGGTTGCGGTAGATGCGGACGAGACGCTCGCCCGCGAGGCCGCGCACCGCGGCTGGGAGCACATCTCGCTCCGCATCTCCTCCCCGTAATCGGTCCGGTAGAATCCGGGCCCTCGATGATCAAGAAGTTCATCCGGCGGGTGCTCGGATTGCCCTCCGAAGCGGCGCCGCTGCGCGTGCCGCGCGCAAAGCACGGCATCGCGCGCGAGCGCCTGAGCCCGGCCGCGGCGAGGATCTGCGGGGTGCTGCGCGAGGGCGGGTTTTCCGCCTACGTCGTGGGCGGCGCCGTGCGCGACCTCTTGCTCGGCATCCCTCCTGTCGATTTCGACATCGCCACCGACGCGCGGCCCGAGCAGGTGAAGCCGCTCTTCCGGCGCGCGCTCATCATCGGCCGGCGCTTTCGCCTGGTGCACGTGGTGATGGGCCAGGAGACGATCGAGGTCTCCACCTTCCGCTCCGCCGACGGCGATACCTCGGAGAAGGACGAGCACGGGCGCGTGCTGCGCGACAACGTCTACGGCACGCAGGAAGGCGACGCGCTGCGGCGCGACTTCACCGTGAACGCGCTCTACTACGACCCGGCGACCGAGGAGGTGCTCGACTTCCACGGCGGCCTCGCCGATCTGAAAAAGCGGGTGCTGCGTGTCATCGGCGACCCGCAGACCCGGTACCGGGAGGACCCTGTGCGCATGCTTCGCGCGGTGCGGCTCGCGGCGAAGCTCGGCCTCACGCTCGATCCGGCCACTCGCGAGCCGATCCGCAGCCTCGCGCCGCTGATGGAGCGCGTGCCGCCCGCGCGCCTGTTCGACGAGATGCTCAAGCTGCTGCTCTCCGGGCACGCGAGCGCCTGCCTGCGCCAGCTGCGCGAGGTCGGCCTGCACAAGGGATTGCTGCCGCTGCTCGACGTCATCCTCGAGCAGCCGCTCGGCGAGCGCTTCGTGACCCTCGCCCTGGCTCAGACCGACGAGCGCGTGCTCGCCGGCCGCCCAGTGTCCCCGGCGTTCCTGTTCGCTGCGCTGCTGTGGCACGAGGTGCTCGCGGCTTGGAAAGCGCGCGAGACGCGCGGCGAGCGTCCGATCCCGGCGCTCGAGACCGCGATGGACGAAGTGCTCGACACCCAGTGCGCCAAGCTTGCGATCACGCGCCGCCTGACCGCCACCATGCGGGAGGTGTGGACGATGCAGCCGCGCTTCGAGAGCCGCTCGGGCAACCGCGCGTACCGCCTGCTCGAGGCGCCACGCTTTCGCATGGCGTACGACTTCCTCGCGCTGCGTGCGGCGAGCGGCGAGGTGCCGGCGGAGCTCGAGACCTGGTGGCGCGGCTTCCAGGCCGCCGACGTCGACGCGCGCAAGGCGATGCTCGTGCCGGAGACCGGGCCGAAGAAACGCAGACGCCGCCGCCGCAAGAAGCGCCCCGCGGGCGCCGCGTCCGCACCCGAGGCGGCGTAACGATTGCCGTGACGGCAGCCTACGTGGGCATCGGTTCCAACCTTGAGGACCCGGTGCGCCACGTGCGCGAGGCGTTCGCCGAGCTTGATACGTTGCCCCACACGCGGCTGGTTGCGAAATCGTCGCTGTACCGCAGCGCACCGGCTGGCTTCGCCGGTCAGCCTGACTTCGTCAACGCGGTCGCGCAGCTCGAGACCGGCCTGCCCGCCGAGCGCCTGCTCGCCGAGCTGCAGGATATCGAGACGCGCCATGGCCGCACGCGCAGCTTCCCTAACGCGCCTCGCACCCTCGACCTCGACCTGCTGTTATACGGGGATGTCGCGCTCTCGCTTCCGGCGCTCACCATCCCGCATCCGCGTATGCACGAGCGCGCGTTCGTGCTCAAGCCGCTGCTCGAGATCTCGCCGGGGCTGCAAGCACGCTACCAGGCGAGCCTCGAAGCCTGCGCCGGGCAGCGAATCGAAAGGATCGATTGAGATTTCATCTTCCGTGGATAGATTCCGCCACCTGGTGGTCGAAGGTCCGATAGGCGCAGGCAAGACCAGCCTCGCCCGCCGCCTGGCGTCACGCCTGGGCGCAGACCTCGTGCTCGAGCAGCCCGACGAGAACCCGTTCCTTGCGCGCTTCTACGACGACATGCCGCGCTATGCGCTGCCGACGCAGCTTTTTTTCCTGTTTCAGCGGGCGCGCATGCTCGAGCCCCTGGCGCAGCCCGACATGTTCGGCCGCGCCGTCGTGGCCGATTTCCTGCTCGACAAGGATCCGCTCTTCGCCCGCCTGACGCTCTCGGCCGATGAGCTTGCGCTTTACGAGAAGATTTACGCGGTGCTGCGGCTGCGCGCGCCGACGCCCGATCTCGTCATCTATCTGCAGGCGCAGCCCGCGGTGCTGATCGAGCGCGTACGCCGGCGCGCGGCGCGCTACGAGCGTGAGATCAGCGAGGACTACCTCGCGAGCCTCGCCGAGGGCTATGCGCGCTACTTCTATCATTACGACGCGTCCCCGCTCCTCATCGTGAACTCGGAAAACCTGAACTTCGTCGAGCGCGACACGGACTTCGAGCTTCTGGTGTCGCGGCTGCGGGCGATGCGCAGCCGGCGCGAGTTCTTCAACCTCGGCTGATGCATATCCTGCGCGACATCCCGAGCCTCCGGCGAGCCCTTCCCCAAGACCTCGGGTTCGTTCCCACCATGGGCAACCTGCACGAGGGGCACCTGTCGCTGGTCCGGCTGGCGAGGCGCCACGCGTCGGCGGTGGCGGTGAGCATCTTCGTCAATCGGCTGCAGTTTCTCCCGAGCGAAGACTTCGATCGCTATCCGCGCACGTTCGAGCGGGATTGCGCGCTGCTCGAGCGCGAAGGCGTCGAATTCGTGTTCGCACCCGACGAAGCGGTGCTCTACCCCGAGAAGCAGGTCGTGCGCGTGCATCCCGGACCGCTCGGCGAGGAGCTCGAGGGTCGGTTCCGGCCCGGGTTCTTCGAGGGCGTGGCGACCGTGGTGCTGAAGCTCCTCAACTGCGTGCAGCCGCGCGCGGCCGTCTTCGGGAAGAAGGATTACCAGCAGCTCATCGTGGTGCGCGCGCTCGTGCGCCAGCTCGACCTGCCGGTCGAGATCGTGGCGGGCGAAACCGTGCGCGAGGCCGACGGCCTGGCGATGAGCTCCCGCAACGCCTACCTGTCGGCGGCCGAACGCGCCGAAGCTCCCCGGCTGCACCGCCTTCTCGAGGAGGTTGCTTCAGGGGGGCTGCCTACTGACCAGGCTCTAAACAGGCTCCTGGCGGCAGGCTGGAAGCCCGACTACGTCGAGGTGCGCCGGCGCCTGGATTTGGCATCTGCGGGGTCCGGCAAATCGGATCGGGTGGTCCTCGGCGCGGCGCGGCTGGGGGCCACCCGCCTGATCGACAATCTTGAGTTCTAAGGTACTGTTTCTAAATAGATTACCAAGAAGGGTAGGGATCGAAGGTCATCGCCTGGACGGGGCAACCTATGGTCCTTGCCAAGCCGTCCATAGCGTCATCTGTGAGTTCCAGGGGCTGGAAATCCGCTTCCCCGCCCTTGGCGGATAAGAAGGCATGGGCCGCCGCCTCGGTATTCCAGATCACCACTGGGTCGGGGCTCACGCCGGGCACCTGCCGGCAGATCGGATACCCGTCGGCCTTATAGACAATCGCGTACATCCACCACCCTCCAACCCGGACCCCCGGTCCACTGTACCCGATATCAAAGCGCTGCAACAAGGCAAAAATCAGGGAAAACCTGATTGCGCCGCCTTGACAGCGGAGCGTTTAATCCGAGCGGGAGTTGGGTTGTCGCCCCGGGGCGACATGAGGACTCCCGGTAAGCCCCCGACCCGGGGGGCACATCTATGGGGAAGGAGAAGACAAATGAGCAACATGCGCGACGCGGTGGGACTGTGCCTGCCGTACGGTAAAGCCAATTCGCAGTACGAAACGGAGTTCGAGCCGGCCACCAGCACCGTCTGGGGCTATTTCAGCCCGAAGGATGGTGTCCCTTGCTACAGCGTGGGGCTGCTCAAGGACATTCTCGAGCATGACCAGCAGCTCGTGCGCAACGGCGGCAAAGTCGAGGTGGAAGGCGCGCTGCACGAAGTCAATTACTACGTTACCGCGTCGCGCACGCCGGGCGTCTTCAATGTGGGCGGCGACCTGGCGCTGTTTTCGATGCTGATCAAGGCCGGCGACCGCGACGCGCTCGCCAACTATGCGAAGCTCTGCATCGACAACATCTATCCGCGTACGCGCGCGTTCTTCAGCCCGACGCTCACCAAGATCGTTCTGGTGCAAGGCGATGCGCTCGGCGGCGGCTTCGAGTGTGCGCTTGCTTCCGACGTGATCGTGGCCGAGGAAAGCGCCCAGATGGGCTTGCCCGAGATCCTGTTCAACCTGTTTCCCGGCATGGGCGCGTGCAGCCTGCTCGCGCGCCGCATCGGCATCCGCGCCGCAGAGGAGCTGATCCTCTCGGGCAAGATCTACTCCGCGGCGGAGCTGCACAAGATGGGCGTGGTCGACGTCGTCGCCACCGACGGCCACGGCGAGAGCGCCGTGCGCAACTGGATCGCAAAGAATGCCAAGCGCCGCAACGGGTTGCAGGCCGTGCACCGCGCGCGCCAGTTCATTCACCCCGTGACGCGCGAAGAGCTCGACGGCATCGTCGGCCTGTGGGTGGATGCGGCTATGCGCCTGGGCGAGCGCGACCTCAAGATGATGGGACGCCTGGTGCGCGCGCAGGTGCGGCGTACCGAGGCGCGCCCGGCCGGAGGCGGCAGCGTGATCGAGATGCCGCTCGCTCAGCCGCTCGCCGCGGCTGGCATTCATCTGCCGATCGCAGCGTTGATCTGAACCGGCGCTAGTTCGGGCTCGGTTCCAGCTGTGCCAGCAAGCGCGGCCACAGTGCTGCGCCGGCGCGGCGTCCGAACAGCCCGAAGTGGCCGATGCGGCGGGTCCCCGCATCGGCCGGCGTGTACATGATCCGCTCGAGCGGGAACAAGCGGGGGTAATAAGACAGCAGCCTTTTCACTCCTCCCTCGGTCGCAAAGGCATCGTCGCTTATTGAGACGATCAGCGCCGGGCGCTGCAGCGCGGCGCAGCGGTCGAGAAGCGCCTGCACGCGTGCGTAGCCCGACCCGATTCCGCGCGGGCGTAAGTCCGGGGAGCGGCGCGACGCCCATTGCAGCGCAATCCTCGCCGGGATGTCTTCGCCCAGACCGAGTCGGCTCGCCGGAAAGTAGCCGAGCATCAGCGTCATCGCCGGCATGAGCCCGTGCCACACCGCCGTCATCGGTACCCGGTAACGGGGGTGATAGTCGCCGAAGTAGCCGGTGTGGCCGCCGACGAGGACGAGCCGGTCGTGCTCGGCGGAGTTGGGCGCCCCGCCAACCAGTAGCGCGCCGATGGAATGGGCGATGCCGACGAGATCGGCGTGGGGAAAGCGCTCGCGCATCCAGGCAAGCGCGCCGCCGCAGTCGTACTCGGCCCAGTCTTCGATCGCAGCGCGGAAGCCGCGCAGCGCCTTCGGCCGCGACAGGCCGATACCGCGGTAGTCGTACACCAGCGTGGGAATGCCCGAAGCAGCCAAGAAGCCGGCAAACCGGCGGTAGCGCGCCGCCGGAATGCCGGCGCCGCAGTGCACGATCGCCGCGCGCTGCGGCTCGACGGCGAGTGGCGCCGGATAGAAATAGCCACCCAGCTCGTAGTCATCGAGCGCGCGAACGTGCACTTGCGCTGCTTCGGCGAGCTCGGCCACGACAGGCTCGGGTTCAAATCGCTTGTTCACCTCGCTCCTCGAGCGTGATGATAAAACGGCCATTCGCCCGCGGACGAGCGTCTAGCCGGCCTGCTTGCGCCGCTCGACGAGATAGTGCTCGAGCTGCGCACGCGCAGCGCCGACCTCCTCGCTCAGCATGCGCAGCAGCGCCGGCGCCTGCAGCCGCAGCTCCGCGTCCGAGAGCTTTCCAAGGTTCGTGCACGCGCGCGTGAGGCGATCGGTGCCCATGCTTGCCGAGGAACCTTTCATGGCGTGCACGAGCGAGCGGAACTCGTGGAAGTCGCGCCCGGCGAGGACCTTTTCGATGCGCTCGAGGATTCCTCTGGAGTCTGACACGAAGACCTTGATCAGTCGCTCCACGAAGCCTAGCGAGGAACCGAGCTCCTCGAGGTGACCGAGCGTCTCCGCGTTGACCACCGCCGGGGCGCTCGCCGCTTCGCGCGGCGCCGCCGCCGGCGCGTCTTTGCGCCCCGCCTCGGCCGGCTTCCCGGCGAGGCGCTGAATCTCGTCGAGCAGCCGTAGCGCCTCGATCGGCTTGGACAGGAAGGTGTCGGCGCCCGCCTCGAGCGCTTCGCGCTTAGCCTCCGGCGTGACGTCGGCCGACAGCATGATGACCGGGAGCCGTGCGCGCGCGCGCGTCATCAGCCGGATCGCCTGCAGCGCTTCCATGCCGCCCATGCCCGGCATGTTGCGGTCGAGAATGACGAGGTCGTAGGCGTCGCGCTCGATGGCGTCTAGCGTCTGCTCGCCGTCGCTCACCAGCGTGATGGTGTGGCCGCTGCGCTCCAGAATCTTGCCGATCACCTCGCGGTTGGTCGGGTTGTCGTCCGCCACCAGTACGCGCACCTTGACCGCGGCGCTGCGGCGCGCATAGTCCTGCAGCCGCACCACGCCCTCGTGCACCTCCTCGCCTGCGGACACCGAATGCAGCACGTTGAACAGGCGCCGCTTGTCGAACGGGAGCTCCAGCACCGAAGCGAATCCCGAGGACAGAACCTCGAAGCGCCGGACGTCGGCTTCGCGCGGCACGGCGAGAATGGTTGGCGGCGCCGGGTTGGGCGCCGCGCGGCGGAAGCGCTGCGCAAGCTGCAGGTCCTCGCCCGAGGCATAGAGCAGCGCGCTGTGGTAAGGCTTCGCCAGGCTGATGTCGGCGACGAGGCGGGCCACGCCTTCCTCCACATTTGGCGCCGCGGTCGGCAGC
This sequence comes from Burkholderiales bacterium, assembly GCA_035251315.1. Taxonomy (GTDB): domain Bacteria; phylum Pseudomonadota; class Gammaproteobacteria; order Burkholderiales; family SG8-39; genus SCGC-AG-212-J23. The sequence continues at coordinate 24,658 of DATFEI010000196.1, forward strand.
GCGCCCCAGCCCGTGAGCGTGCCCTCGAGGGCGGCGCGCTCGCGCGGCGGGAAGCCGACGAGAAGCACGCGGGCCCCGGCGAGATCGCCGGCCGCCGTGCCGGCCTGCTCGGACTGCTTCTCCAGGTCGATCTCCGCCCAGAACGTGCTGCCGAGGCCGATCGCGCTCTCCAGGCCGATGCGCCCGCCCATGAGCTGCACCAGCTGCTTCGCGATCGTCGTGCCGAGGCCGCTGCCACCGAAGCGGCGCGTCGTCGACTCGTCGGCCTGGGTGAAGCTCTCGAAGATCTTCGCTTGCGCCTCGGGCGCGATGCCGATGCCCGTATCGCGGATCGAAAACTTGAGCCGCACGCTCGACTCGGTTTCGGCCTGAACCGAGACGTGCACCGTGACGCTGCCGCGATCGGTGAATTTCACCGCGTTGCCCGCGAGGTTGATCAGCACCTGGCGCAGGTGGTGCGGATCGCCGCGCACCGCCGGCGGCACTTCCGGCATCATCGAGACCACGAAGTCCACGCCCTTGAGCGCGGCCTGCGCCGAGACGATGCGGCAGGTGCTGTTGACGAGCGCGTGCAGGTCGAAATCGGTCTTCTCCAGCACGACCTTGCCGGCCTCGATCTTGGAGAAGTCGAGCACGTCCTCGATCAGCCCGAGCATCACGCGCGAGGAGCTGCGCAGCGTCTGCAGCATGTCGGCCTGCTCGCGGTTCAACTGGGTGTCGCGCAGGAGGTCGGCCATGCCGATGATGGCGTTCAGCGGCGTGCGCAGCTCGTGGCTCACCATCGAGATGAAGCGGCGCTTCGCCAGGTTCGCCGCCTCGGCACGCGCGATGGCGTCGAACATGCGGCGCACGAGCGACAGCACGTACAGGTTCACCGCGATCATCGCCACCAGCAGGCCGACGCCGAGCGAAGTGTGCGCGCGCCAGAATTCGTTCACGTAGAGCACGATCGAGAAGCCGACCACGCTCATTGCCAGCTCGGAAAGCAGGTAGCGCGCACCAAAGCGGAACCCGCTGCCGAGCGTGACCCAGATGTAGAGGAGCAGCATCCACCCCGCCGGCTCGCCGAACACCGCCATGAAAAAGCTGATCGCGGCGACGTCGGCGAACTGTGCGAACACGCGCCGCGCGGGCGAGATCTCGGTCGAGTAGGCGATGCGGAAGAAGACGATGAGCGCGAGCACCAGGTAGATGCCCATCACGTACAGCGGCAGCGTGTCCTGCTTGAGCAGCGCGTCCGGCAGCAGGTACAGGAACACGAGCGAGCTGATGATCAGCCGCAGGATGCCCTGCTCGTGCTCGGTGTCGGGGCGCGCTTTCAGTCGCGCGCGCAGGCGCGCGAGCGGTCCGGCCACCGCTGCGGGCGCCGCGACGCTAGGTTCGGCCATCAGACCATTCGTGCTGGATCTGGACCACTTCTTTTCGCGTCCCGAGGAACGCCTCGACCATGCGCGGATCGAAGTGCTTGCCCGACTGGGTGCGCACGTAATCGAACGCGTGCTCGCTCGTCCAGGCGCTCTTGTACGGCCGCACCGAGGTGAGCGCATCGTACACGTCGGCGATGGCGACGATGCGCGCGCACAGCGGCACGTGGTCGCCGACCAGGCCGTTGGGGTAGCCCGAGCCGTCGTATTTCTCGTGGTGCCCGAGCGCGATCAGCGCGCCCATGCGCACGTATTTCGACGCGCTGCCTTTCAGGATCTCGTGGCCGATCAGCGGATGGCGGCGCATCACTTCCCATTCGCCGTCTTCGAGCTTTTGCGCCTTGAGCAGGATCCCGTCCGGGATGCCGATCTTGCCGATGTCGTGCAGCGGCGCGGCGAGCTCGATGGTCTCCGCCTCGTCGCGCTCGATGCCAAGCGTGTTGGCGATGAGGCGCGAATAGCGCGACATGCGGATGAGGTGGTTGCCGGTCTCCTCGTCGCGGAACTCGCCCGCGCGCGCGAGCCTGAGGAGCGTCTCCTTCTCGCGCTCCTTTACTTCGCGCGTCGCATCCTCGACCATGTGCTCGAGCAGCCGCCGGCGGTCTTCCAGCGCGAGCTGCTGGCGCCTCAGCGTAAGGAGGTTGCGGCAGCGCGCCAGGCACTCCCTCGAGTCGACCGGCTTGGTGAGGAAGTCGGTGATTCCCGCGTCGAGCGCGGCGTAGCGCACCTT
>DATFEI010000134.1:0-3211 GCA_035251315.1 Burkholderiales bacterium
GCCTTGCGCTCGACAAAGAAGAGGGCTAGAAGCTCACCGCGAGCCCGACCGCCCAGCCCGTGACGTTGTTGCCGATCTTGTAGCGGGCGAGGAGCCTCGTGCGGCTCACGATGATGTCGTACTTGCTCGAGTCGAGCTCGAAGCCGACTCCGAGCGAGTGGATGTCCTCGAAGCCAAGCACTCCCTCGAGGTCGCCGAGGAACCGCGTGTAGGCATACTCGAGCACGTACCGCAAAGGCCGCTCGAATAGATCCATCCCGGTCGGCGCGCGCCAGCGCGACCAAAGCGAGACACTCTGCGCGCTCGCATGCCCCTCCACAGCCGCGGAGCTGTCGAAGCTCTGGAGATAGATGTTGCTGTAGCGAAGCTCGAGGTCGATCTCGTTCTCTGGCCGGTAGCGCTCGTAGTCGAGCATGAGAGAGCCGCCGAGCCCGAGCGCGTTGAGTTCGCCGTCCCTAAGGAAGTCCGATTCGGCGCCGCTTTGGGGTGCGAGGAGACGCCCGCCGTTCGCGCCGCTGCTGGTGACGCGTCCGAGCGAGAAGTTGAAGATCGGCCGCAGCTTCCATTCGGCGGCTGCGAGGGGAAAATCCCAGCCGATTCCGCCACTCACCGACACGCTCTCCCAATTCACCTGGATTGGCTCTTCGACCTGGCGGCTTCTCGCCACGAAAGTCGGGTCGTAGCGCGCATAGGACGCCGTACCTTCCAGATACAGCGGAAAACTTTTGCTCGTTGTAAAGCCACCACCAACTGACCCTTGCTTGAAGTCCGGATTGCCGGTCTCCTGGTTGGAGATCGAAAGCGAGCCGGTCGTTACATCCGGAGTCACACTGAAACCCATCAGCGCAAGCACGCCGTTCGCGAGCTGCTGCACGTCGACGCCGACGACCCCGGAGTCTTGCGCCAGCGCAAGCGCAGGGACAAGCGCGCACGCGGCGCATAGCGCGCGCAAGGCGGCACGTGGTCGACGTTTGGGCACGAGTGTGGGACTCACATTATCTGCGAGTCCGAATTCGTGCCGCCCGGTTCCGCCCTGTCATCCGCCACTACTGTACATACGTTCATCCGTGCACAGGCACTCGCCTGGGAGAGGGGGTGAGAACATGGATCAGGCACAAGCATTGGCGATCGTCCGGTCGCTGGCGAATGGCGTCGACCCGGAAAGCGGTGAGATCTTCGCGGCAGAAAGCGCGTACCAGCGGCCGCAGGTCGTGCGCGCGCTGTACGAGGCGGCCGCGGCGCTCGAGAGGATCGAGCGCTTCGAGCGGCGCCGCAGTCAGATGCCGCAAAAGACCGGCGAGCCTTGGAGCGAGGAGGAGGATCGAAAGCTCCTCGCGGCGTTCGACGCTGGCCGCGCGCTGCAGGAACTCGCGGCGGCGCACGAGCGCACGATGGGCGCAGTGCGCGCCCGGCTGTTGAAGTACGGGCGCATCAACGCCTAGTCGCTTTTCCCGGGGCCGTCCGGCCGGCGTCCCCCGGGGCTTTTGGCGGTGAAGTAGAATTCCAAAGTGAAATCAAGCGAAATCCGCGCGGGCTTCCTGGAGTATTTCCGCTCCAACGGGCACACCATCGTGTCCTCGAGCCCGCTAGTGCCGGCAAATGACCCGACGCTGCTGTTTGTCAATTCCGGGATGGTGCAGTTCAAGGATGTGTTCCTCGGAAGAGAGACGCGACCCTACAAACGCGCCACCACGGCGCAACGTTCGCTGCGCGCTGGGGGCAAGCACAACGACCTGGAGAACGTCGGATACACCGCTCGCCACCACACGTTCTTCGAGATGCTGGGCAACTTCTCCTTCGGCGACTACTTCAAGACGGACGCGATCCACTTCGCCTGGGAGCTTCTAACCAAGGTGTACGGGCTTGCGCCCGAGCGCTTGTGGACCACGGTCTACGAGACCGACGACGAAGCCTACGAGCTGTGGACCAAGATGATCGGCGTGTCGCCCGAGCGCTGTGTCCGTATCGGCGACAAGCCCGGCGGTCAGAAGTACCAGTCGGACAACTTCTGGCAGATGGCCGACACAGGCCCCTGCGGGCCGTGCAGCGAGATCTTCTACGACCACGGGCCGGGCCTGGCCGGCGGACCACCCGGCGCGGCGGACGCGGACGGCGACCGCTACATCGAGATCTGGAACCTCGTTTTCATGCAGTTCAACCGGGACGAGCAGGGCGTGCTTCATCCTCTGCCCAAGCCCTCGGTCGATACTGGCATGGGCCTGGAGCGTATAGCCGCGGTGCTGCAGGGCAAGCACTCGAACTACGACATCGATCTCTTCCAGGACCTCATCAAGGCGGCCGCGCGCGAGACTAGGCAGCGCGAGCTGAAAAGTCCGTCTCTCAATGTCATCGCCGACCATATTCGCGCGTGCAGTTTCCTTATCGTCGACGGCGTGATTCCCGGCAACGAAGGCCGCGGTTATGTCCTGCGCAGAATCATCCGCAGAGCGATCCGGCATGGCTACAAGCTGGGCCAGAAGCAGCCGTTCTTCTTCCGCCTGGTCGACGATCTGGACCGGGTCATGGGCGATGCGTACCCGGAACTTCGCTCTGCAAAAAGCAGAGTTTCTGACGTGCTGAGGCAGGAAGAAGAGCGCTTCGCCGAGACGCTGGACAACGGCATGGCGGTCCTTGAGTCCGCGCTCGCCTCCGGCGAGAAGCTGCTCGACGGCGACACGGTGTTCCGGCTCTATGACACATTCGGCTTCCCGGTCGACCTGACGGCGGACATCGCTCGGGAGCGCGGCGTGCGCATCGACATGGCCGGGTTCGAGGCCGCGATGGACCAGCAGCGCGAGCGCGCACGCGCGGCGTCAAAGTTCGCCGCCGCCTCGACGCTCGAGTACGAGGGAAGCAAGACCGAATTCCACGGTTACGACACGCTGACCCTTCCCGCCAAGGTCGTCGCGCTCTACCACGAAGGAAGCAAGGTTCAGGCGTTGAAAAGCGGCGAGCACGGCACCGTGGTGCTCGACCGCACAGCTTTCTATGCCGAGGCCGGCGGCCAGGTCGGAGACAAGGGCGAGCTGGTCGGCGCCGGCGGCACCTTCGAAGTCGCCGACACGCGGAAGATTCAGGCCGACGTCCACGGCCACCAGGGCACGCTCAAGACCGGCACGCTCAAGGTCGGCGACAACGTAGAGGCTCGCGTCGACACCGCGCTGCGCGCACGCACGATGCGCAACCACTCGGTTACCCATCTCATGCACAA
>DATFEI010000296.1:0-62627 GCA_035251315.1 Burkholderiales bacterium
AATCCCGCGGCCCGAGCGAGCAACACGGCGAACGCCGCGGCGAAGGCGATGGCAGCGGCCACACTGACCAGTACCGCGACGACGTAGCGCGGCGCCGACTTGAGTGAGCGGCGCTCGAAGCGCGCCGGCCTCATTTGCCGATGCAAAAGCGGGCGAAGATTTCCCCGAGCAGATCATCGGTGCTGAATTCTCCAGTGATCGAGCCAAGCGCGGCGTGCGCGAGGCGCAGCTCCTCGGCGAAGAACTCCCAGCGGTGGCTCTCGCCCGCTGCCGCGTCGAGGTGGCGACGCGCCGTGTCGAGTGCCCGGAGATGGCGCTCGCGCGCGAGAAACACCGATTCGCCGGTGTCCAACCAGCCCGCTGCCCGCAGGATCACTTGACGCAGCCGCTCGAGGCCCTCGCCGGTCTTGGCCGAGACCGCGACCGCAGCTGCCGGGGTCGCGAAGCCGGGCGTGAGATCGATCTTGTTGTAGACGTCGATGCACGCAGCGCCGGGTGGCAGGTTTGCGAGCGGCGTGGTGTCTCCCCCGGCTTCATAGACCGCCAATACGACATCTGCCTGCTCGAGCTCTCGCTGCGTGCGCTCGACTCCCAGCCGCTCGACCACGTCGGAAGTCACCCGCAGGCCCGCGGTGTCGACCAACACGAGGGGGACGCCGGCGATCTGCACCGGCTCGCGCAACGCATCTCGGGTCGTTCCGGGGATCGGGGTGACAATCGCGCGCTCCTCGCCCGCCAGGCGGTTGAGCAGGCTCGATTTGCCCACGTTGGGGCGCCCGGCGAGCACCACGTGAATGCCGCTGCGCAGCAGGCTTCCCTGCCGACTTTTGGCAATCACGTCTTCCAGCGCGGCGCGCACTGCGCCGAGCCGCTCGGCGGCGTCCTCGCGGTGCAAGGCATCGACCTCTTCTTCCGGAAAATCGAGCATCGCCTCGGTGAGCGCCCGCAACTCCGTCAGTTGAGACTGGAGCGCAGCGAGCGCCGTGGAAAACTCGCCCGAGAGCGAGCGCAAAGCCGAGCGCGCCGCTTCGCGGCTCGCGGCGTCGATCAGGTCGGCGACCGCCTCGGCTTGCGCGAGGTCCAGCTTGCCCTCAAGAAAGGCGCGGCGCGTGAACTCGCCGGGCTCGGCGAGGCGCGCGCCCGCGTCCACACACGCCGCGAGCAAAGCGTGCATCACCACCGGGCCGCCATGACCCTGCAACTCGAGCACCGGCTCGCCCGTATAGGAGTGCGGCTCCGGAAAATACAGCGCGATGCCCTCATCGAGCGCCTCGCCGCGCCCGTCCCGAAAAATTGCATGTGTCGCCTGCCGCGGTTCGGGCACACGGCCAAGAATGCTTCGCGCGATCGCCGGAGCGCGTGGACCTGATAGCCGCACCACCCCGATGCCACCGCGACCTGCCGGGGTGGCTATCGCCGCGATGGTGTCGCGAGTCACTTCATCGCTTGGCATGGGCAGGCTTGTCGCGGTCGAACATGCGCTGGATCTGCCATTGCTGGGCGATGGAGAGGATGTTGTTGACCAGCCAGTAGAGCACGAGGCCGGCCGGGAAGAAAAAGAAAAAGATGCTGAAGACGAACGGCATGATCTGCATCACTCGAGCCTGCACCGGGTCTGGGGGCACGGGATTCATCCGCGTCTGCAGCACCATGGTTGCGGCCATGAGGATGGGCAGGACGTAGTATGGGTCGAGCGCCGACAGGTCCTTGATCCACAGCATGAATGGCGCGTGGCGTAGCTCGATTGCCGCAAGCAGGACCCAGTACAGCGCGATGAACACCGGAATCTGCACCAGGATCGGGAAGCAGCCCCCGAGGGGGTTGATCTTCTCGGTCTTGTAGAGCTCCATCATCGCCTGGTTCATCTTCTGCCGGTCGTGCGCGTACATCTCGCGCAGCTTCTGCAGCCGCGGCGTGATCAGCTTCATCTTCGCCATCGACTTGTAGCTGGCGGCGGAGAGGGGAAAGAACACGAGCTTGATAAGCACCGTGAGCAGGATGATCGCGACACCCCAGTTGCCCGACAGCGCGTAAAACTTCTCCAGAAGCCAGAACAGCGGCCAGGCGATGATCGCAAGCCAGCCGTAATCCACTACTAGGTCGAGCCCCGGTGCGGCCGCTTGCAGGCGGCGCTGCTCCTGCGGTCCCACATAGAGCGGCACGTTGACCGCCGCGCTTCCGCTCGGCGCCACGCTCACCGGCACCATCGCCCGGGCAGCGTAAATGCCATCGGGGCGCTTTTCGGCTGCGTAGTCGCGCTGCAAGCCTTGCGGAGGCAGCCACGCGGAGACGAAATAATGCTGCACGAACGCAAGCCAGCCGCTGGTTGCCTGCTTGACGTAATCGGCCTTGCCCTTGTCGAGGTCCGATAGATGGATCTTCTCGAACTTGCGCTCGTCGGTGTACACGGCGAAGCCAATGAAGCTCTGCGCGCCGAAAGTCTCGGCGACGGTAGTCGTGTTCGTTTCCGTCTTGCCGTCGTGCGTGAGCTGGAAGTACGCATAGGCGGCCACCGGCTCGGCACCGGGATTGCGCACGTCCAGCACCACGTCCACGACATAGCTGCTCCGCTTGAAGGTGTAACGCTTGCGCACTTCGAGCCCGTCCTTCCCAGTGGCGACCAGCTGTACCGCTACCTCGTCGCGGCCTGGGGCGAGCGCGCGCTCTCCCGGCTCGGCGCGCCACAGCGTGCGGTGGTTAGGTCCGCCTTCGCCGGCGAGGCCGCTTTGCGCTTCGTACTGACGCTCGGAGCCCAGTAGGACGAGGTTCTTCGAAAGGTCCTTGGAGTCCTTGTGGCGCATAAGCTCCACACGCTTCAGGGTCCCTCCGAGCGTGTCGATCTCGGCCACGACGAGGTCCGTGCTCACGCGTATCACCTCGCCCTTCGCCGCTTCGGCGCCGGGGACAGCAGCCGAGGGTTTGGCGGCGGGCGGCGCCGGCTTGGCCGGCGCGGGTACGCCCGGCTGCTCCGTCGGCACGGTGGGTGGCGGCTTCGGGCGCTTCTCCTTCTCCCATGCTTCCCAAAGCATGAGAAGCGAGAAGCTGAAGATTACGAGGAGAATCAGCCTTTGCGTATCCATGGCCTACGGGACGGGATCGTGACCGCCGGAATGCCAGGGGCCGCAGCGGCATACGCGCCGCGCCGCGAGCCAGCCGCCGCGCCAGAACCCGTGTCGCAGCAACGCTTCCTCTGCGTAGCATGAGCAGCTCGGGTAGAAACGGCACGCTGACGGGAGCAAAGGCCGGACGCACCAGCGGTAAGCGACGAGCAGGAAGCACAGCGCGCGCACCGTCATTAGACGAGCCTGCCAAAAAGCGCGCGCAGGCGGACGACCATCTGCGCGGAAGGCTTTACACCGTAAGGCGGGCGCACCAGCACATCAATAGGGCCGAGCCGCTCCTGCTCCAAGCGGAAAGCCTCGCGGATGCAACGCTTGATGCGATTACGCACGACGGCGCGCGGCGCGTGCCTGCGCGAGATCAGGAGGCCAAGCCGCGCCGCTCCGCTGTCGCGTCGCCCCACATACATGGTGTAGCCGTCCAGGTTGCGCCGCGCGCCGTGTCGCAGCAGTCGTTCGAAGTCGGCCTTTTGCCTCAGCCGGCGTGCGGCATCCAGCCCAAAGCGCTTGCCGGCCGCGGCTACAGCCCGAGCCGGCGCCGGCCGCGAGCGCGCCGGTTACGCAGCACTTTGCGGCCGCCGGCAGTGCGGCTGCGCACGAGAAAACCATGGCGCCGCGCGCGCCGAGTCTTGGAAGGTTGGTAAGTCCGCTTCGTCGCCATCTGCCGGTCCGAAAAAGGGCGGTATTAGAGCGCGCGCGCGCGCGCATTGTCAATTCGTCTGTGGATATGGCATGCCTAAGCAGGTAAAATTCCGATTCGCTTTCGGCCCAACGAAAAGATGCATAACCTCTGGGATGCCTGCCTGCGGCGCCTCGAGCAGGAGCTCCCCGCGCAACAGTTCAATACGTGGATCCGGCCCCTTGCGCCGGAAGCGGCCGAGGCGGCCGACACGTTGGTCCTGGCGGCACCGAATCGATTCGTGCTGGAGCTGGTGCGCGAGCGCTTCGCCGCCCGCATCGAGCGTCTGGCATCCGAGGCGAGCGGGCGCGACCTTGGCCTGCGCCTCGTTCTGGCGCGCATGGCGGAGCCTGTGGCGCCGCAACCCGTCCCGCGTGCCGCCGAGACGCCGTCGATTCTTGAGCGCGCCAGGCTCAATCCGGCGTTCTCATTCGACAGCTTCGTCACCGGGAAGGCGAACCAGCTTGCGCGCGCGGCCGCGCTCCAGGTCGCCGAAAATCCCGGGGTTTCCTATAACCCGCTTTTCGTCTACGGCGGCGTGGGACTCGGCAAGACGCACCTGGTGCAGGCGATCGGCAACCAGCTCGCCGACCGGCGGCCGCAGGCGCGGATCCGCTACATCCATGCCGAGCAGTACGTCACCGACGTGGTGCGGGCTTACCAGCAGAAGTCGTTCGACGAGTTCAAACGCTATTACCACTCGCTCGACCTTCTGCTGATCGACGACATCCAGTTCTTCTCCAACAAGGGCCGGACGCAGGAAGAGTTCTTTTACGCCTTCAACGCGCTGGTGGAGGCACACAAGCAGATCGTCATTACCTGCGATACCTACCCCAAGGAGATCGCCGGCATGGAGGAGCGGCTGATCTCGCGCTTCGGCTGGGGCCTTACCGTAGCGATCGAGCCGCCGGAGCTCGAGATGCGCGTTGCCATCGTGCTGAAGAAGGCTGAGGCCGAGTCGGTCGCGCTGTCCGAGGACATCGCTTTCTTCATCGCCAAGCACCTGCGCTCCAACGTGCGCGAGCTCGAGGGCGCGCTGAAGAAAGTGCTCGCGTTCGCGCGCTTTTCCGGGCGCGAGCTTTCGCTCGAGCTGGCGAAGGAAGCCCTGCAGGACATCCTGAATGTCGCGAGCCGCCAGGTCAGCGTCGAAGGCATCCAGAAGACCGTCGCGGAGTATTTCAAGCTCAAGATTTCCGACATGCACTCCAAGAAGCGCAGCCGCAACGTGGCGCGCCCGCGCCAGGTCGCCATGGCGCTCGCGAAGGACCTGACGCAGATGAGCCTGCCGGAAATCGGAGAGGCGTTCGGCAACCGCGACCATACCACCGTGCTGCACGCCTGCCGCACTATCGCCAGCCTGCGCAAGCACGACACCGCGCTCAATCGCGACTATGTGGTACTCGAACAGGTCCTGAAAGGCTAAGGAAAAGTTGGGGGTGGATTGTGAGTAACCAACGCGATCGTCGCTTGGGCGCGAACGATCCACACTGGCGCGCGCCCCGTCCACAGCTTTTACAGCGCTCGAGCGGACCCATAAGACGCGTTTCGGCAAGGACTTGCATACTTATCCCGCGATCGCCCTGGCTCTATTAGCTACTACTAAGGTAAATAACAATGAATCTTGCAAAAGCAAAGCGCGACGAGGTTATTGGACCGCTTTCGGCCGTATGCGGGATTATCGAGCGGCGCCATACGCTGCCGATTCTTTCCAATGTCCTGATCGAACGCAGCGGCGACGCGCTTGCATTTCTTGCTACTGATATCGAGATCCAGATCGTGGCGCGGAGCGGTATCGGCGCGCCGCCCGAGGCGCGTGCGGTAACCGTGGGAGCGCGCAAGCTGCTCGACATCCTGCGTGCCCTCCCCGAGAACACCGAGGTGGCGCTTACGCACCAGGATAAACGGCTCTTGGTGAAAGCCGGCAAGAGCCGCTTCAGCCTGCAAACTCTCCCGGCCGAGGACTTTCCGCGGCTTGCTAAGCCCGCTGGCGAGTCGGCCAAGTTCGAACTCGAACAGCGCTCGCTGCACCGGATACTCTCGCTCGTGCAATACGCCATGGCGCAGCAGGATATCCGTTACTACCTGAACGGCTTGCTGCTGGTCGTGGAGGACGGAAGCCTAAGGTTGGTCGCGACCGACGGGCACCGTCTCGCCTACGCGGCGCTCAAGCTCGGCGATCAGCTGCCGCGCCAGGAAGTAATCGTACCGCGAAAGACGGTGCTCGAGCTAGGCAAGCTGCTCGCCGATAGCGATGCGCCGGTGAAGATCGAGATCGCGGCGACACAAGCCTCGTTCAGCTTCGGCGCGATCGAACTCGTTTCCAAGCTGATCGACGGCAAGTTCCCGGACTACACTCGCGTGATCCCGGTAGGTCACAAGAACCGGCTGCAGACGGCGCGTGAGCCGCTACGCCAAGCGCTACAGCGCGCAGCCATCCTGTCCAACGAAAAGTTCCGCGGCGTGCGCTGGGTTCTGGGCGACGGCTCACTGAAGATCGTCTCGTCCAACGCGGAGCAGGAAGAGGCGCATGAGGAGCTCGACGTGAAGTACTCCGGCGACGCGCTCGACATCGGATTCAATGTCAACTACCTCCTGGACGTGTTGAACAACGTTTCGGGTGACGACATCGAGTGCGCTTTCGGCGACGCGGCATCCAGCGCGCTGATCACGTACGGCTCGGAAAAGGACTTCAAGTACGTTGTCATGCCGATGAGGATCTGAAGCGACCGCATGTCTGAGCACAAGGTGAACGGCGACAACGACTACGGCTCCGACGCCATCAAGGTCCTGAAGGGCCTGGAGGCGGTGCGCAAGCGCCCCGGGATGTACATCGGCGACACCTCGGACGGGACCGGCCTGCACCACATGGTGTTCGAGGCGGTTGACAACGCGGTGGACGAAGCGCTCGCGGGGTTTTGCGACGAGATCGTGGTCACCATTCATACCGACAATTCGGTTTCGGTGCTTGATAACGGCCGCGGCATCCCGACGGGCGTCAAGGACGATGACACGCTAAAACGCTCGGCTGCCGAGATTGTGATGACCGAGCTGCACGCCGGCGGCAAGTTCGACTCCAACAGCTACAAGGTTTCCGGCGGCTTGCACGGCGTCGGGGTCTCGGTGGTGAACGCCTTGTCGGAATGGCTGCGGCTCACGATCTGGCGCGAAGGCCGGGTGCACCAGATGGAATTCCGCAACGGGGTGGCGGTCGCGCCACTCGCGGCGACTGGCGCGACGGAGCGGCGAGGCACCGAGGTGCATTTTCTCGCTTCGAAGGAGACCTTCGGCAACGTCGATTATCACTATGACATCCTGGCGCGCCGGCTGCGCGAGCTCTCGTTCCTCAACAACGGCGTGAAAATTGTGCTCATCGACCAGCGCGCCGGCAAGGAGGAAAACTTTGCCTTCTCCGGCGGCGTGAAGGGGTTCGTCGAGTACATGAACCGCGCGAAGAACGTGCTGCATCCCAACGTGTTTCTCGGCCACGGCGTCAAGGACGGCATCACGGTCGAGGTGGCGATGCAGTGGAACGACTCCTACCAGGAGAACGTTCAGTGCTTCACCAACAACATCCCGCAAAAGGACGGTGGCACGCACCTCACCGGTCTGCGTGCCGCGATGACCCGGGTGTTGAACAAGTACATCGAGGAGCACGAGATCGCCAAGAGGGCCAAGGTCGAGACTACCGGCGACGACATGCGCGAAGGCCTCGCGTGCGTGCTGTCGGTCAAAGTGCCGGAGCCGAAGTTCTCCTCGCAGACCAAGGAGAAGTTGGTGTCCTCCGAGGTGCGGCCGGTCGTCGAGGAGATCGTGGCCGAGCGGCTGCGCGAATTTCTCGATGAGCGCCCGCACGACGCGCGCACGATTACCGTCAAGATTGTCGAGGCCGCGGCCGCGCGCGAGGCCGCACGCAAAGCGCGCGAGATGACCCGCCGCAAAGGCGTGCTCGACTCGATGGGCATGCCCGGCAAGCTCGCCGACTGCCAGGAGCGCGACCCGGCCAAGTCCGAGCTCTATCTCGTCGAGGGCGACTCTGCCGGCGGCTCGGCCAAGCAGGGACGCGACCGCAAGTTCCAGGCGATCCTGCCGCTCAAGGGCAAGATTCTTAACGTCGAGCGCGCGCGCTTCGAGAAGCTCCTATCCTCGGCCGAGATCGCGACGCTGATCACCGCGCTCGGCTGCGGCATTGGCGCCGAGGAGTACAACCCCGACAAGCTCCGCTATCACCGGATCATCGTGATGACGGACGCCGACGTCGACGGCTCGCACATCCGCACGCTGCTGCTCACGTTCTTCTACCGGCAGATGCGCGAGCTCGTGGAGCGCGGCCACATCTACATTGCGCAGCCGCCGCTCTACAAAGCGAGGCTTGGCAAGGAGGAACGCTATCTCAAGGACGAGCACGAGCTGAATGCCTTCATGCTGCGCCAGGCGCTTGTTGACGCCGCGCTGCACCCAGGGGCCGGGCGCGACCCGATCGGCGGCGAAACGCTCGCCGAGCTCGCCAAGTCGTACCTGCTCGCCGAGGCCGTGATGGAACGTGTATCACGCCTGATCGACCGGGACGTGCTTCAGGCGATGCTGGGCGGCGTGCAGATGGATCTCTCGCGCCGGGATGCCGCGGAAGCGTCCGCCGAGGCGCTGGAGGCCGTGATCGGTGGCGAAGGGTTTGCGGTGGCGCCGCACTTCGATCAGAAGACCGAGCGCTATCAGGTGAAAGTCGAGCGCACCCGGCACGGCAATGTGCGCATGAGCACCATCGATACCGAATTCGTACACTCCGGCGACTACGCGCAGATCCGCCAGACTGCGGAGATGCTGCGCGGGCTGATCGGACCTGGCGCTAGCGTGCAGCGCGGCGAGAAGCGGCAGCCGGTCCGCGACTTCGGTCAGGCGATGAAGTGGCTCCTTGGCGAAGTCGAGAAAGCGATGACCCTGCAGCGCTACAAGGGACTGGGCGAAATGAACCCGGCGCAGCTGTGGGAGACTACGATGGACCCGGCCACACGCAGGCTGCTCAAGGTTCAGATCGAGGATGGTATCGCCGCCGACGAGATTTTCACCAAGCTGATGGGCGACGAAGTCGAGCCGCGCCGCGCCTTCATCGAATCTAACGCGCTCGGCGTTCGGAACCTCGACGTGTAGCCTTCTCCTCGGGTGCCTTTTCTTTTGGCGCCCGCGGCTGGAACTCGAAACCGATCTTTCCGTCGGGCTGCTTTACCAAGAAAGCCTTGAACCGGCGGCCTTTCTTGGAGACGAAGCCGGAGAGAAGATCGGTGCGGCCCGTGTCGAGCAGCTTCTGCATCTGCAAGCGCTCGATTGGCTGCTGCAGAATCATGCGGCCGGAGCGGAAGTCGCAGCTGCGCCCCCGACCGATTGCCTTCTCGCAGACGTACGCCACCCCGTGCTCGAACACGCGCGCGCCGCATTTCGGACAGCTGCCGAGCGGCTCCTGGCCGCTGAAGTCGACCTCATCCTCCTCGGCCGCCGTGCCCTGGCCAAAATCAAACTCGAGACGCAGATCGTCGGTGAGCCGGATGCCGGCGCTGAAGGGCCGGCCCTGCTTGCTGCGGAAGCCGTTGAGAGGGCCGACGAAGCGCTTCGAGAAGAGTTCCGCCAGCTCCTCCGGCGTCCACTCGCGTCCCGAAATGACGCGCCAGAGGGAGAAATCGCACTTCTGGCATTGCACCTTGCGGTAGTTTTCCTGCACCACGCCTCCGCACTTCGGGCACGGCGCGGGTACGGTGGCGTACACGACGTCAGGTATCTCGCCGTGCTTGATGGTGCTCACCACGTTCTTCACCAGGTCGCGGATCTGGTGCATGAACTCTTCTCGCGTCAGCTTCCCGGCCTCGATCAGCTTCAGCTTGTGCTCCCATTCGCCCGTGAGCTCCGGGGAGCCCAGCTCGAGGATGTGCAGCATGTGCAGCGCGAACATCAGCGAGAAGGCCTTGGGCGTGGGCACGAGCTCGCGGCCCTCGCGGTGCATGTAGTCTTCGCGAATCAGGCCCTCGATAGTCGCGGCCCGGGTCGCTGGCGTGCCCAGCCCCTTCGCTTCCATCGCCGCGCGTAGCTCGTCGTCCTCGACCAGCTTGCCAGCGCCTTCCATCGCCGAGAGCAACGTCGCTTCGGTATAGCGCGCGGGCGGCTTGGTCTCGGCGGCTTGCGCGGCAATCTCGCGCACCGAGACTTTCTCGCCGTCGGCGATTGGCGGCAGGTTCTCGCTCTCCTCGCCGCCGGCACGTCCGTAGACCGCCAGCCAGCCCGGCACCTGCAACACCTTGCCTTCGGTCTTGAAGTGATGTTCCCCCACCCGGGTGACGCGCGTGGTCTGCAGGTACTCGGCGGCGGGATAGAAAACGGCGAGGAAGCGCCGCGCCACCATGTCATAGAGCTTCTGCTCCGCCTCGTTCAAATTGCGCGGCGTCTGCAGCGTCGGGATGATGGCAAAGTGGTCGGAGATCTTGCTGTCATCGAAGACTCGCTTGTTCGGCTTCACCCAGCCGTGCTTCAGAATATGCTTTGCGAACGTCGCGAACTCGCGCGCATCACCTAGCGTCTCAAGCGTCCGCTTTACTGTACCGAGATAGTCCTCGGGCAGCGCACGCGCGTCGGTGCGCGGATAGGTGAGGACCTTGTGACGCTCGTAAAGGGCTTGCGCAAGCGCGAGCGTCATGCGGGCCGGGAACCCGAAGCGCGCGTTCGCTTCGCGCTGCAGGCTAGTGAGGTCGTAAAGAAGCGGCGAAAGCTGCGTCGAAGGTCTGGTTTCCTCCGACGCGATGCCCGTCTTGCCGCGACAGGCCGCGACGATGGCTTCGGCTTCTAGCGAGCTCCACAGCCGCTCGGGCTTGCGCTCGCCATCGTCGTCCTTCTTGAACTTGGGATCGAACCAGCGTGCGGGGTACTCGCCCGCTTCGGCAGCAAAGCGGGCGTGGACTTCCCAGTAGGCGCGCGGCGTGAAGGCGCGGATCCGCTCCTCGCGCTCGACCAGGATGGCGAGCGTCGGCGTCTGCACGCGGCCGACTGTGGTGAGATAAAAGCCGCCCTCCTTTGAGTTGAACGCCGTCATGGCGCGCGTGCCGTTGATGCCGACCAGCCAGTCGGCCTCCGAGCGGCTCTTCGCCGCGTCCGCCAGCGGCAGCATTTCCTTGTCCGAGCGCAAGCGCTCGAAGCCCTCACGGATCGCCTGCGGCGTCATCGACTGAAGCCATAGCCGCTCGATCGGCTTCTTGTTGCGCGCGTGCTGCACGATGTAGCGGAAGATGAGTTCGCCCTCGCGTCCGGCGTCGCAGGCGTTCACCAGGCCGGTGACGTCCTTGCGCTTCATCAGGCGCAGCAGGAGGTTCAGGCGAGTCGCCGACTTCTCGATCGGCGCGAGTGCGAATTGCGGCGGGATGACCGGCAAGCGACTGAACGACCACTTACCCCGCTTTACTTCATGCTCCTCGGGGACGGAAAGCTCGAGCAGATGCCCGACTGCCGACGATAGCACGTAGCGCTCACTCTCGAAGTAATCGCCGTTGCGCTTGAAGCCGCCGAGCGCGCGAGCGATGTCGGCCGCGACCGACGGTTTTTCCGCGATGATGAGTTTCTTTGCCATGCGGCGTGAAAGGCCGCAGATGATAAGTGCAAACGCGCGCGCGCTTCAACCACCCTGCGCGCGTGTGAAAGAATGCCGCGAGGAGCTGCTAGCTCGCGAGGCGCGCGTGGGACGCGGAAAAAAGATCCTCCGCGACCAGCCGGCTGGTCGGTGTCTTCTGGTTCCACAGCACCATCAGCACGACCAGCTTCAGCTGCTCGAGGTTGAGCTTCTCGCCCGACGCAGCCAGCGCGCGCTCGATCACGAGCTCGCGCGTTTCCGGGCTAAGGATGCCCGAGTGCTCGAGCGTGAGCAGGAAGCCGCGGCACTCGGCGTCCAGCTTCGCCAGCTCGCGCGGCGCGTAGGCGCGAAAGCTCGAGCGTGCGTCGGGTAAGGGCTCGCGCACGCTGCGCGGCGTGCGCGTCATCCCCGCGAGCCAGTGCAGGGCTTCGCTGATATCCGAATCCTCGAATCCGGCCGCCGAGAGCTTCTTCGCCACACGTTCTCGATCGTAGGCGAGCTCCGCTTGCTGGCAATTCTCGAACAGGAAAACGAGGACGTCGTACATGGTTGTTCCTTCTTTCTTATAACGCGACGATGAGGATTGCGTTTACCGGCGCTAACCCTTCTCGAGCCGCTGGAAAAGCCCGCCGGGTAGCGCGGCGATGCGTCCATCGAGCTCCAGGCGCAAAAGTTCCGACGAAACCTGCTCGGCCGACAGCCCGGCCCGCGAGCACAGCGAATCTACGTCCACTGGGTCGTGTCCCATGTGCGCGAGGAGCCCTGAATCTTGCGGGGACGCGGTGTTCCAGGCAGTGGTCGCTGAGGCGCTCTGCCGGAATCCCGATAGCTCGATCAGAACGTCTTCGGCTGATTCGACCAGCTTCGCGCCAGACTTGATGAGCGCGTGGCAGCCCTTAGAGAGCGGGGAGTGGATCGAGCCCGGGATGGCGAACACCTCGCGACCCTGCTCGGCGGCCGCGCGCGCGGTAATCAGCGAGCCAGACGCGAGTGCGGCTTCGACCACAAGGCAACCCCGGGCAAGCCCGCTGATCAGTCGGTTTCGGCGCGGAAAGTTCTGCGCCGCTGGCGGGGTGCCGAGCGGAAACTCCGTGATCAGCAAGCCGCGCTCGGCGATGTGCGCGGCGAGTGCGGCGTTGCGGCTCGGATAGGTCACGTCCACTCCGGTGCCGAGGACGGCAATGGTGGACGAGGCGCCCGCAAGTCCGCCGCGATGCGCTGCGGCGTCGATGCCGAGCGCCAGCCCGGAAATGATCGTGAGACCGGCGTCGCTCAATGCCCTCGCAAATGACTCGGCGTTTGCTTCGCCCTGCTGTGTGGAATTGCGGCTGCCGACAATGGCGAGCGCCGGCCCGGCGAGCAGCTCGGTTCGGCCGTGCGCATAGAGCAAAGGAGGCGGGTCGGGAATCTCGAGCAGTAACCGGGGATACGCTTCGTCGGCGAGTGTCACTATCGAGCGGCCTGGCAGCGCTGCCCAGGCAAGAGAGCGAGCCACCGCATCGACGACGGCGTCGGAGTCCAGCGCGGCCAAGACGGCCGGTGGGGTGAACGAAGTGAGCTCGGCGCGGTTCTTTGCAAGGGCGACTTGCGGCAGCCCGAATTGCCGAAGAATGCGCTGGAACGTTGCCGGGCCGAGACCCGGGGTTAGCGCCAGCTGTAGCCAGCTCGCAAGCCCCGGGTCGGGATTCACTTCTTGTTACGGTGTCTGCACCACATCGAGTGGGCTGACAGGTCTCGTGACTTGCATGATGAGCGCGTAGGATATCCGGTCGAAGACGCGGAACACAAACGCGAGTCCGGCGCGCTCGTCAGGCAGCTGGATGCGCGCGTCAGGAGCGTTTCTCAGCTTGCTCCGGTCGCGCACCGTCCCACCGCGGTTGTACAGCGCGAGTACGTGACCCACTTCGACGCCGTCGG
Organism: Burkholderiales bacterium; assembly: GCA_035251315.1. Taxonomy (GTDB): domain Bacteria; phylum Pseudomonadota; class Gammaproteobacteria; order Burkholderiales; family SG8-39; genus SCGC-AG-212-J23. The sequence goes on from DATFEI010000296.1 coordinate 13,316, forward strand.
CCTTGCCGCGGTTGATGCTGATGATCGACTGAGGGCCGGCTTCGCCGACGTGCGCCACGCCGCCATAAATGCCTATTACACGCCCCTTGATCTGCGTACCCGGCGCGTGCGGCGCATAGTTCACCGGTTGCGGCCGCCCGGCCGCAACTAACTTGTCGCCGGCTCCTACTTCTTGAACCGCACTGGTCAGGACAACAGTCGCCGGCTCGCCGGGCCGTGTGAGCTGCGCAGTGCCGAGATATATCGCCTCGTACCCGAGAGTCTTGTTGGTATCCGGATCCACCAACGCAGTTCCCTTACGGTAGACATACCAGGTCTCGTCCTTGGACGCGCCGATCCCGCGCACGTAAGCGGAGTTGCCTGCCGCAAGCACTACGCGGTCCTGTTGTGTCGCGATGATTGTCGGAGCTTTCTCGAGTCCGTCAGGCTCGATGACCAAGGGCCGTGACAGGAAAGGCTCGATCACCGACGGCGGAATGCTCGGAATTTCCTGCTTCGCGAGCGATTCGGCGCGCAGGCGCGGGCTGAGCTTGACTGTGCCGGGAGCCGTCGTCGGTGCAGCGCCGGGTGCTCCCGGCTCACCGGCTGCTCCGGGCTTCGTCTCCGTACCGGGAGGCGCGATCGTCAGCCGCGCGCGATCGCGGTCGAGCAGGATTACGTAGCCGGGATAGATGAGGTGCGGGTTCCGGATCTGCTCCCGGTTCATGTTCCAGAGTTCCGGCCAACGCCAAGGAGAGTCGGTGTAGCGCTCGGAGATACCCCAAAGGGTGTCGCCCGGGACAACGACATAGCGATCGGGAGCGTCTGGCCTGATCGTGAGCGGCGCCGAGGCGGGCGCGCCGGGTGCCTGCGCTGCAACGTTTGCGGAGATCAAGAAAGCGAGCGCTATGATAGACTTACAGGCTTTCTGGACCATGGCGATCCATCCCTTTCGCGGTTCTTGGACCGGCTGGAAATCTGTTTTTCCACCCCAATTTAGCACAAAGGCTCGATTTCTTATACGCTGCCTGAGATTGTCCACATAATCCATTCAATTGCAAGTGAAATGTCCCGTTTGAACATACTTCGCTATCCCGACGCCCGCCTGCACAAGGTGGCCGCGCCGGTCACGGTTTTTGATGACGGCCTGAAGAGGCTGGTTGCCGACATGGTGGAGACCATGCACGCCGCACCCGGTATCGGACTTGCGGCGATCCAGGTCGACGTTCCCAAGCAGGTGATCGTGGTCGATGTTTCGGAGCGGCGTGACTCCTTGGTCGTGCTGGTCAATCCGGAGATACTGGAGGCGACCGGGGTCTCCGACATTGAGGAGGGCTGCCTCTCGGTTCCCGGAATCTACGAGCTCGTCGAGCGTGCCGAGCGCGTTAAGGTGCGCGCCCACGACCAGAACGGCAATCCGTTTACGCTGGAGGCGCAGGGGCTGCTCGCGGTGTGCATTCAGCATGAAATGGATCATCTGAAAGGTAAGGTTTTCGTCGAGCATCTCTCGCAGCTCAAGCAGCAGCGCATCCGCGCCAAGCTCGCCAAGCAGCTGCGCAAGTCGGCCTGACCGTCTCGCTTTCCTGCGCCTAGTCTTCGCTGGCACGCCGGAATTCGCTGAGCGAGTGCTCACTGGCCTCGTAAGCGCAAGCCACGAGGTGGTGCTTGTTCTTACGCAGCCCGATCGGCCGGCCGGCCGCGGCCTGCATCCCATAGCGAGCCGGGTGAAGAGCTTCGCGGCGGCGCAGCAAATCCCCGTTCTTCAGCCGTCGAGCCTTAAGGGGGCGGTCGAGCTCGAAAGGGTGCGCGCCCTACGCCCGGACGCAATCGTAGTTGCCGCGTACGGCTTAATTCTTCCCCCGACGCTTTTCGACGCTTCACGCTACGGCGCGCTTAACGTCCACGCCTCGCTCTTGCCGCGTTGGCGGGGCGCGGCGCCCATTCAACGCGCCCTGCTTGCCGGCGACGCGGAAACCGGGGTTTCCATCATGCAGATGGATGCGGGCCTCGATACCGGTGCTGTGCTGCTACAGCGGCGGATCGCGATCGCACCCGACGATGACGCGGGTACCTTGCGTGACAAGCTAGCTGCGCTCGGTGCCGACGCGATGGTGGCTGCACTCGCCGACATCGAAGCCGGGCGGGCACGGGCCACCCCGCAGCCGGAGAAAGGAGTCACGTACGCTCCTAAAGTGAGCAGGGCCGAAGCCCGGCTTGACTGGGCGCGGCCGGCCCGCGATCTCGAGCGCGCCATACGTGCCTTTCGGCCTGCCCCCGGTGCGTTCGCGTTGCTGGGCGGCGAGCCGGTGAAAATCTGGCGCGCCGAGGTATTCGACGCCACAGGCGAACCCGGAACGCTGCATCTCGTAGGAGGCAAGCTAGTCGCCGCGTGCGGCGAGCAGGCCCTCGCCATATTGGAGCTGCAACGCGCGGGGGGGCGGGCGCTGGGCGCAGCCGAATTTCTGCGCGGCCGGCCCCTGCCTCCCGACGCCCGCTTTGCTTGATCGCTCTCGCGACCGCGCTGCGCGACTCGGCAATGATCGTCGCGCGCGTCGCCGGCGGCGCGAGCCTTGCCACGGAATTCGAGCGCTTCGCTGACGAAGGGGCCACGACGCCGCGCGCGACGCTGATCGATCTCACCCACGGCACGTTGCGGCGCTATGGACGCGCGCAAGCGATCGTGCGGGAGCTGTCTCACCGAGGGCGCGGCGACGCGACAGTCGAGGCGCTGCTCTGGTGCTCACTCTACGCGCTTGAGTCGCGCCGCTACGCCGACTACACCGTCGTCGATCAGGCGGTACGCGCCTGCGGCGCCTTGGAACGCTGGAGCGCCAAGGGCTACGTCAACGCGCTGCTCCGGGGCTACCTGCGGGAGCGCGCGTCCCTCGAAGCACGCATCCAAGCGGATCCGGAAGCGCGGCATCAGCACCCGCGGTGGTGGATCGAGTGCGTGCGTCATGCGTACCCGGCGCAATGGAGCGCGGTGCTTGCCGCCGGAAACATGCATCCGCCGATGTGCCTGCGGGTAAACCGGCGTCGCTCGTCCGTCGACGAATACGAGCACCGACTGAAAGGGGCCGGCATAGGTTCGCATCGCGTGGAGGATCAGGGTCTGCTGCTCGAGCGTCCGGTGCCCGTCGAGCGGCTGCCTGGGTTCGCCTGCGGTGACGTCTCGGTGCAAGATGCAGGCGCCCAGCGCGCGGGCCGCTGTCTTGACCTTGCCGCCGGCCAGCGCGTGCTCGACGCTTGCGCCGCGCCGGGAGGCAAAGCGGGCCATATCGCCGAGACGGCGGATGTGGAGCTCACCGCGCTGGAAGTCGATGCCGAGCGCTGCGCGCGACTCGAACGAAACCTTGCGCGTCTTGGATTCGCCGCGCGCGTCGCCAACGCGGACTGCACGCGGCCGAGTGAGTGGTGGAACGGCGTGCCGTTCGATCGGGTGCTCGCCGACGTTCCGTGCTCCGGCTCGGGCGTGGTGCGGCGGCATCCGGACATCAAGTGGCTGCGGCGCAGCGCTGACATTGCGCAGTTCGCAGGACGCCAGGCCACGATCTTGGACGCGCTTTGGCAGGTGCTTCGTCCCGATGGTAAATTGCTGTATGCCACCTGCTCGGTGTTTCCGCAGGAGAACGACGCGGTGATCGACGCGTTCATCGCACGCCAGCGCGCGGCAGGCGCTCGCGCCATTCGCCTGCCGCTTCCGGATGGCGGCGCGCCGCAGGGGCTGCCCGACGCTGGGCGCGATGGCTTCTATTACGCGCTGATCCAGAAGCAATCCTGACGCGACGCGCGATGCGCCGCATCGCCCCAGTCAGCGTGATCTTCGGCGGACTCCTGCTGCTGCTTGCCGCGGCTCCCGCGCAGGCGGAGGAAATCGAGGTGCGGGAGGTCGCGCTGCGCCGCGTCGACGAGGGTCTGTCGCTCGATGTGGACTTCGGCGTCGAGCTGACGCCTCGCCTCGCGGATATTGTGGCAAACGGCGTCCCGCTGTACTTCAGCGTCGAATTCGAGCTCACGCGGCGGCGCTGGTACTGGTTCGACGAGACCGCCGCTTCACAGCGGCTGAGCCTGCGGCTGTCCTATCATGCGTTGTCGCGGCAGTACCGCCTGTCGACGGGCCTGCTGCAGCAGAGCTTCCCCACGCTCGAGGAGGCGCTCAACGTGCTCAGCCGCGTGCGTAACTGGGTGGTCGTTGACCGCAAAGTCCGCCTTTCGGACGCGGACTACGAGGCGGCAGTGCGCATGCGCCTCGATACCGCCCTGCTTCCCAAGCCGTTCCAGCTTTCGGCACTTACCGGCCGCGACCTCCATCTGGAGTCGCCTTGGAAGCGTTTTATTGTGCGGGCGCCGCGATGAAATGGCTCGTCATGATCGGCGGGGCGGTTGCAGCAGTAGGGCTTTTCCTGCTCGCCACCGCGAGCGCGGACACCACGCTCTTCGCGCGCCACTATCCGCTGCTCCTCGGGCTGAATGCTGCGCTTGCCGGGTTGCTCGCCGCCTTGGTGGCGACCCAGCTCGTACTGCTTGCGCGGGGACTGCGCGCGCGGGTGTTTGGCGCTCGTCTTACGCTGCGCCTGCTCGCGCGCTTCGCTGCGCTCGCCGTGGTGCCCGGGCTGATTGTCTACGCGGTTTCGGTGCAATTTCTGACGCGCTCCATCGAGTCATGGTTCGACGTCAAGGTCGACGCAGCGCTGGAGGGAGGCATCAACCTCGGGCAGCAGGTCATCGAGCAGATGACGCGCGACCTTCAGAGCAAGGCGAACGCGATGGCAATCGAGCTCGCGGAGCGCTCTCCGGCACAGCTCGCCGTTCAGCTCGAGCGCCTGCGCGGCCAACTCGGCGTCGAGGAGGTCGTCGTGGTCACTGGCACCGGCAGGCTGCTGGCAGCCGCGGTGCAGGATGTTGCGAAGCTCGTGCCCGAGCTTCCCACGGGGCATGCGCTGCGCCAGGCGCGGCTTACCCGGGCCTACAGCGCCGTGGATGCAGGCGTCGGCCGGCCGCTGGCCCTGCGCGTCGTCGTGCCGCTCGACCTGCCCGGCGAGGCGCGCTTCCTGCAACTGCGGCAAACCGTGCCGGCATCGTTCGCGCGCAGCGCCGAGGCCGTCGAAGCTGCCTACCGCGACTACCGCGAGCTCGCAATCTCGCGCGACGGACTGAAGCGGATTTACATCGTTACGCTGACCTTCGCGCTGCTGATGGCGCTGTTTGTCGCGGTCGCGGCGGCGGCGACCCAGTCGGGCCTGCTTGCCCAGCCACTCGCGAATCTCGCGCAGGCGACCCAGGCGGTGGCGCGCGGCGATTTCTCGCGCCGCGCTCCGGTCACCAGCCGCGACGAACTCGGCGTTCTCACCGAATCGTTCAACTCGATGACACGGCAGCTGGAGGACGCGCGCCGCGGCGTCGAGTTGAACCGGCTCGCGCTCGAGGCCGCGAAAGCGCGGCTCGAGAACATCCTCGCCAACATGTCGGCCGGAGTGCTCGTGTTCGACCACGAGCTCTCGTTGTCGCTCTCCAACCACGGCGCCTCGGCGATCCTGGGCGCAGAGCTCCACTCGTTTGTCGCGCATATGCGCAGCCACTTCGTGGAGCACGAAGAGGCCGACTGGCAGCTCGAGCTTCAGCTCAAGGGCACGAGCAAGACGCTGCACGCGCGCGGCGCGCGGCTGCCGCGGGCAACCGGCGGCGGCGCCGTGGTCGTGTTCGACGACATCACGCGGCTGATCCAGGCGCAGCGCGCCACCGCGTGGGCCGAGGTGGCGCGCCGTCTCGCGCACGAGATCAAGAACCCGCTCACGCCGATCCAGCTATCGGCCGAGCGCCTCGAAATGAAGCTCGCAGACCGGCTGCCCCGCGAAGACGCGGAGACCCTGCGGCGCTCGATCGAGACGATCGTCCATCAGGTCGCGGCGCTGAAGGCGATGGTCGATGATTTCCGCGACTACGCGCGCCTGCCGGCGCCCGAGCTCAAGCCGCTTGACTTGAACGGCCTGGTGCGCCAAGTGCTCGCCCTGTACGAGAATTCCTCCGTGCCGATCGCCAAGCACCTCGCCGAACCGCTGCCGCCCGTGTGGGCCGACGGCGCGCAGATTCGGCAGGTGATCCACAATCTGGTGCAGAACGCGCAGGACGCGCTTGAGAACCGCGCTGCGCGCGGCGCGAGCCCGGCCATCGAGGTGCGCACCGAGCTTGCCGGCGACCGCGTGAGACTGGCGGTGTCGGACAACGGCGGCGGCTTCCCCGAGGAGCTGATGGCGCGCATCTTCGAGCCTTACGTCACCACCAAGCCGCGCGGCACTGGCCTTGGTCTTGCTATCGTGAAGAAGATCGTCGACGAGCATCACGGCGCCGTGACCATCGAGAACCGGCCGGCGAGCGGCGCATCGGTGAGCGTGCTGCTGCCGCTCGCGAAGGCGGCGTAGACCATGGCGCACATCCTGGTCGTCGACGACGAGATCGGAATCCGGGAGCTCCTGTCGGAAATCCTGGCCGATGAGGGCCACCAGGTGGTGCTGGCGGAGAGTGCGAGTGATGCGCGGCGGCTGCGCGAGCGCGCCCGCCCCGACCTCGTGTTGCTGGACATCTGGATGCCGGACGCCGACGGCATCACGCTGCTCAAGGAGTGGGCTGCGAGCGGCCAGCTGACCATGCCGGTGGTGATGATGTCCGGGCATGCCACGATCGAGACCGCTGTCGAGGCGACGCGTATCGGCGCGCTCGACTTCCTTGAGAAGCCGATCGCCCTGCAGCGCCTGCTCGCCACGGTAAAGCGCGCGCTGCGCAACCCTGAGAGCGCGGCGACACCGGAGTTTTCCATCGCCGCGCTCGGGCGCTCGCCGGCGCTCGCCGAAGCGAAGAAGCGGCTGGCGCAGCTCGCCGGCTCGGGAGCGCCGCTGCTCTTGCGCGGCGAACGCGGCATGCGCGCGGAGCTCTTCGCCCGCATGCTCGCCGCCCCGGGAACTCCGTTTCTCGCCGGCGGCGAGGTGCTGTCGCAGCCGCCCTCCGAGCTGCTCGCAAAAGGGGCCGGCGGCGTGGTTTTCATCCCGGACCTCAGCCGCCTCGGCCATGCCGAGCAGCGCAACCTCGAGTTCCTGCTGCCGCGGGCTGAGAAGCACCGCGTGCGCTTGGTGTCGTTCTCGCCTTTCGACGTGCGTACCCTGGCGGAGAAGTGCGACTTCGATCCGGAACTCGGTGCGCGGCTCGGCGAGCTGACCCTTAAGTTGCCCTCGGTGCGCGACTTCGGCGAGGACGTGCCCGATCTGGCGTCGCGGATGCTGGTGCAGCTGGTGGAGGCGCGCGCCTGTCCGCCACGGCGCTTCGCCATCGCGGCGTTGAACGCGCTGCGCCACCACGGCTGGCCCGGGAACCTTGCCGAGCTCGAAAGCGTGGTGAAGGACCTCGCGCTGAGCTCGCTCGAGGAGGAAATTCAGCTCGAGGACGTCACGCGCGTGCTCAGCGCACGCGCCGCGCCGGGTACGCTGCCCGAGGTGGCGTTCGACCGCCCCTATCGCGAGGCGCGCGAAGCATTCGAGCGGGTGTATTTTGAGCACCTGCTCGCGCGCGAGAACGGCAGCATGTCGCGCGTCGCGGACCGCTCGGGCCTCGAACGCACCCATCTGTATCGCAAGCTCAAGGCGCTCGGCCTGCCGGTCGGCCGGCGCGAAGAGAGCTAGCGAAGTACGCTAGGGTTCTTGGGCTTGGGCTGGCGATGCGGCCGCTTCTTGCCGTAGCTGCCGCGATAGATCTTGCCGCGCCGCGTGCGTTTGTCACCTTTCCCCATGCAGCCGATTATAGCGACGCGGTTTCAACCTCATAGGCGAGATAGGGCGCGAGCCACTTCTCTGCTTCGGCCACGCTCATGCCGCTTCGCCGGGCGTAGTCCTCGATCTGATCGCGTGCGATCTTGCCGACCGCGAAATAACTCGCGTCCGGGTGTGAGAGATAAAAGCCGGAAACCGCGGACGCCGGCAGCATGGCGAACGATTCGGTGAGCCGCATGCCGGCGTTCTCCTCCGCGCCGAGCAGGCGAAACAGGCCCGCCTTCGCGGTGTGGTCGGGGCACGCTGGGTATCCGGGCGCGGGCCGGATGCCCCGGTAGCGCTCGGCGATGAGCTCCGGAGCGCTTAGGCGCTCATCGGCCGCGTAGCCCCAAAACTCGCGTCGCACAAGCTCGTGCAGCCGCTCGGCGAACGCCTCCGCCAGGCGGTCGGCCAGCACCTTCAGCATGATCGCGTTGTAGTCGTCGCCGCGTTTCTCCAGCTCAGCAACGCGTGCTTCGATGCCCCCGGCGGACACGGCGAAAGCGCCGATCCAGTCGCGCACGCCGCTTGCCCGCGGGGCGACGAAGTCGGCGAGGCAGAGATTGGCGCGACCTTCCGGCTTATGGTTCTGCTGTCGCAGGTTGTGCCAGGTCATCAACCGCCTGCGGCGTTCCTCATCCGCATAGATTTCGATGTCGTCGGAATCGACCTGCGCCGCTGGATAGAGCGCGAAAACGCCGTTCGCCTCGACGAGGTCTTCGCGCACGATCCGCGCCAGCGTCTCCTGCGCTTCGGCGAAGAGCTTGCGCGCAGCCGTACCCACGACTGGGTCCTCGAGGATCTTCGGATACGGCCCCGATAACTCCCAGGCCTGGAAGAACGGACCCCAGTCGATGTAGTCGACAAGCCCCGCGAGCGGATAGCGGCGCAGTACAGTGAGACCTGCTTTGGCGGGAGTCGGCGGAACGTAATTGCGCCAATCGACCTTGTGACCCCGTTTGCGCGCTTCCGCGAGCGGGTGCAGCGAACCGGGACCCTTCTTATCCCGGTGCTGGACGCGGATGCGCTCGTAATCGGCGCGCACGTCGGCGATATAGGCCTGGGGCTTGCCACCGAGCAGGCTCTGTACCACTGGAACGCTGCGGGACGCATCCGGTACGTACACCACCGGGCCGGAATAGTTGGGAGCGATCTTCACGGCAGTGTGCGCGCGCGAAGTGGTAGCGCCGCCGATCAGAAGCGGCAGCTTGAGCCCGGCGCGCTCCATCTCGCGCGCCACATGGACCATCTCCTCGAGCGAAGGCGTGATCAGGCCTGAGAGGCCGATCGCGTCCGCGCTTTCACGTCGAGCCGTCTCGAGGATCGTCTCGGCCGGGACCATCACGCCGAGGTTCAGCACCTCGTAGTTATTGCACTGGAGAACGACGGCCACGATGTTCTTGCCGATGTCGTGCACGTCGCCCTTCACCGTGGCGAGCACGAGCCGCCCTTTGGCGCGGCCGGCTTCGCCGCTTTTCGCTTTCTCGGCTTCGATGTACGGCACGAGGTGCGCCACCGCCTGCTTCATGACGCGCGCCGATTTCACGACTTGCGGCAGGAACATCTTGCCTGCGCCGAAAAGGTCGCCCACCACGTTCATGCCGTCCATCAGCGGCCCCTCGATGACCTCGATGGGCCGCGCGCACTTGCGCCGCGCCTCCTCGGTGTCGGCAATGATGTGGCTGGAGATGCCGTTCACCAGGGCATGCGCCAGGCGGCTCTCGACGCTCGCCGAGCGCCACGCCTCGTCCTTGGCGCTTTCCCGGGCGCCGGCCTTGACGGTCGCCGCAAACTCGACCAGCCGTTCGGTCGCATCCGCTCGGCGGTCGAACAGCACGTCCTCCACTCGCTGCCGCAGGTCGGGCTCGATCTGCTCGTACACGCCGAGCTGTCCGGCATTCACGATGCCCATCGTCAGGCCCGCGCGGATCGCGTGGTAGAGGAACGCGGTGTGCATGGCCTCGCGCACCGGGTCGTTGCCGCGGAACGAGAACGAGAGGTTCGACACACCGCCCGAGACCTTGGCGTGCGGCAGGTTGGCGCGGATCCAGCGCACCGCTTCGATGTAGTCGATTGCATAGCGCGCATGCTCTTCGAGGCCGGTGGCGACCGCGAAGATGTTCGGATCGAACACGATATCCGCGGGTTGAAATCCCGCCTTATGGACAAGCAGCTCATAAGCGCGCCGGCAAACCGCGATGCGCCGCTGCAGCGTATCGGCTTGGCCTTGCTCGTCGAACGCCATGACCACCACAGCGGCCCCGTAACGTCGGCAAAGCGCGGCCTGGCGCAGGAACTCGCTTTCGCCCTCCTTGAGCGAGATCGAGTTGACGATCGGCTTGCCCTGCACGCACTTAAGGCCGGCCTCGATCACGCTCCACTTGGAGCTGTCGATCATCACCGGCACGCGCGCGATGTCGGGCTCGGCCGCGACTAGCCGCAGGAAGGTCGCCATTGCCTTCTCGGAGTCGAGCATCGCTTCGTCCATGTTGACGTCGATCACCTGCGCGCCGTTCTCCACCTGCTGCCGCGCGACTGCGAGCGCGCCGGCGTAATCGCCGCCGAGCACGAGTCGCGCGAAGGCACGCGAGCCGGTGACGTTGGTGCGCTCGCCGATGTTGACGAAGAGCGATGTGTCATCCACGTTGAGCGGCTCCAGACCCGCGAGGCGTAGTGCGCGCGCTCTCTCAGGAATGCGACGCGGGGTGAGCGGACGGAGAGCCTCGCCGATCGCCCTGATGTGCTCGGGCGTGGTGCCGCAGCAGCCGCCGGCCAGGTTGAGCCAGCCGGCGCGCGCCCACTCCGCGGCGTGGGCAGCCATCGATTCCGGCGTGTCCTCGTACTCGCCGAAGGCATTGGGCAGGCCCGCGTTCGGATGGCACGAGACATAGCTTTCCGCGATCGCGGCGAGCTCCTCGACATAGGGCCTGAGCTCCTTAGCGCCCAGCGCGCAGTTGAGACCCACGGCAAGCGGCCGTGCATGGCGCACAGAGTTATAGAACGCCTCGGTGGTCTGGCCAGACAGCGTGCGTCCCGACGCGTCGGTGATCGTACCCGATACGATCACCGGCAAGCGCTGCGACCGCGCCGCGAATGTGTGCTCGATGGCGAATAGCGCCGCCTTGGCATTCAGGGTGTCGAACACCGTCTCGACCAGCAGCAGGTCGACGCCGCCTTCGAGCAATCCGGCGATCGCGTCGCCGTACGCGGTCACCAGCTCATCGAACGTCACCGCGCGGAAGCCGGGGTCGTTCACGTCGGGCGAAATCGAGGCGGTCTTGTTGGTGGGGCCGAGCACGCCGGCGACAAAGCGAGGGTGATCCGGCGTGCGCGCTTTCCATTCGCGCGCGGCCTCGGTCGCGAGCCGAGCCGCGGCGCGGTTGAACTCGCGCGCAAGCGACTCCATGCCGTAGTCGGCGAGCGCTATCGCGGTGGAGTTGAAGGTGTTGGTCTCGATGATGTCGGCGCCGGCCTGCAGGTATTGGCTGTGGATGTCGCGCACGAGCCGCGGCTGTGTGAGCGACAGCAAGTCGTTATTGCCGCGCAGCTCGCGCGGCCAATCGCGGAAACGCGCGCCGCGGTAGTCTTCCTCCGCGAGCCGCGCGCGCTGGATCATGGTGCCCATGGCCCCGTCGAGCAGGAGAATCTTCTCGCGCAGGAGCGCTTCGATGTTGTCCATGTCTGAAAGCGAAAAAGCCCGCTCGGCTTGCAGAGAACGGGCTTCGGGCGCGCCTCTTTAGCGGTATTTGTAACGCGCCCGCAAGCTGAGCATCAAATCGGCGCGGCGCGTGCGATTCTGCCCATCAAGTCCTGATGTGTCAACGGCTTATAATCGATCGGTGAGCGAGTTCCCATCGATCGTGGGCCATTTTCCGTGCCAGGTGCACTGGGGTGACTGCGACCCCGCCGGAATTATTTTCTACCCAACCTATTTCCGATGGATGGACGCCGCCACCTGGGCCTTCATGGGCTCGGTCGGCTATGGGCCGAAGCGCATGCGCGAACAGCATTTGGCGATGCCCCTGGTCGCGGCGGACTGCCAGTTCGTCGCGCCCGCCCAGCACGGCGATCGCTGCGAAGTGCGCTCGCGAATCACGCGCTTCGGCGGCGCTTCGTTCGTGGTCGCGCACGACATCGTGCGCGACGATGGCACGACGCTCGCGCAAGGCAGCGAAAAGCGGGTCTGGGGCCGTTATGCCAACGGACCCGGCACGCCTCTGAAAGGCGAGCACATCCCGGAAGAGGTCAGGGCGCTGTTTCGCGCCAGATAGCGAGTACGCGGTCGATCATCGGCTTCGCGGAGCCGAAGGCGCGCTTCGCCTCGAACAGCGCTTCCAGCTCCCCCGCCGGAATAATCTTTGTAACGTCGTCCTCGGCGAGCAGAACTTCGCGCAAGTGCTTTTTCTCCGCCACGGCGCGGGCGCAGAGTTTTTCGGTCAGCGTGTGCGCGGCCGACTTGCCGAGCGTCTGCGCAAGTCGGACAGACACCGCCTCGGAGAACACGAGGCCTTGGGTCCGCTCCAGGTTTGCCGCCATAGTATCGGTGCGTACCTCCAGGCGTTCGAGCGCTTCCGCCATGGCGGCAACGCCGCTCGCCGTAGCGCACACGAGGCTTCTTAGCGTCAGCCATTGCGCCTGCCACTGACCGAGGCCGCGCTCGTGCTCGGGCACCAGGTTCGCCATCAGGCTGGCAGCAAGCGCAGGAGCGCGCTGAGAAGCTTCCAGCGCGAGCACGCAGGCCGCCGGGTTGCGCTTATGCGGCAGGGCGGATGAGCCGCCGCGACCGGCGCTTGCGGGCTCGAACGCCTCGCCAACTTCAGGCTGCATCAGCAGCGAAACGTCGCGCGCTATTTTCCCGGCGGCACCGGCAAGGATGGCAGCTTCGGCGCCGAAGCGGGCGAAGCGATCGCGCGCGCTGTGCCAGGGGATGGGCGGTTTCTTGAGCCCGAGCTGCTCAGCTAGTCGCGTACTGACCAGTTCGCCATCGCTTCCAAAAGCTGCGAGCGTCCCGGCGGGGCCACCGAACTGTAGAACGCACACCTCTTCGGCCGCGGCGCGAAACTGCCTATACGAGTTCGCCACCAGTGAGAGCCACACTGCAGCCTTCCAGCCGAACGGGACTGGCGTCGCGGGCTGCAGCAGTGTGCGCGCCACGGTCGGCGTATCTCGGTGGCGATCGGCAAGCCGCGCTGCGGCGTCGCCCAGCCGACGCGCCGACACAAGCACGCGGTGCGCCGCTTCCTTCAGGCAGACGACCACCGCGGTATCGATCACGTCCTGGCTGGTCGCGCCGAAGTGGACATAGCGCGCGGCTTCATCAGGGACCTGCGCAGTCAGTTCCTTGACGAACGGGATTGCGAGCGTACCCGCATGCCTCGCTTCATTCGCGAGCCTTGCGACATCAAAAGAGGCGCTCTCACAAGAGCGTGCAATGGTTTCAGCGTGCTCGACCGGGACAAGACCCGTACTCGCGCGGGCGAGCGCCGCTTCAAAGCGCGCCATAGCCGCGAGCAGCTTCTCGTCCGAGAGCGCTTCGGCGGTATGCGGGTCCGAAAATACGAGCTCGAGGCTCAGAAATCGAAGAACACCGTCTCGTTCTTGCCCTGCAGGACCAAGTTCCACTCGAACTCGCCGTCGGCGCGCCTCTTCGCGATCAGCGTGCCCCGGCGCTCAGCGGGGATGAGGTTCAGCACTGGGTCGTCGGCGTTGGCCGGATCGTCGGGAAAGTAGATACGGGTTTGAAGCTGCTTGAGCAGCCCACGCATGAAGATGGTGACGGTAATGTGCGGCGCCTGCAGCTTGCTGTCGGGGCCTGGCACGCGGCCGGGCTTGATGGTGCGGAAGCGGAAAGCGCCGGCATCGTCGGTAAGCGAACGGCCGTAGCCTCGAAAACTCTCGTCTATCGGCTTCGCTTGCGCATCCTCGGAGCTTGCGTATTTTCCGCGGCTGTTGGCCTGCCAGATCTCGACCGCGGCATCGTTGACCGGCCTGCCGTCGCCGTCGAGCACCCGTCCCTCGATGCGCACGCGCTCGCCCGTAACGCCTTGCGGCGCCAAGTCCTCGATCACCATCCATTCCAACCCGATCCGCAGGTAGGGGCCGATCGTCTGTGAGGTCGTGGCGCGCAGGCTCATCGGCGGTTCTCCATCGGGGTCGCCTCGCGCCCGCGCAGCACGATGTCGAAGCGGTAGCCGAGCGCGAACTCGGGCTGTGTGGTCTCCCAGTCGAAAATGGAGATCAGACGATTGCGCGCCTTCTGATCCGGCACGCAGGTGAACATCGGGTCGTACTCGAGCAGCGGGTCGCCCGGAAAGTACATCTGCGTGATGAGGCGCTGGACGATGGCCGGGCCGAAGAGCGAGAAATGAATGTGCGCCGGCCGCCAGGCGTTGTAGTGATTGCGCCACGGGTACTCGCCCGGACGAATGGTCATGAAGCGGTAGCGCCCTTCGGTATCGGTCAGCACGCGGCCGGCGCCGGTGAAATTCGGGTCGAGCGGCGCGTCATGCTGGTCGACGCGGTGGTTGTAGCGCCCGGCGGCATTCGCCTGCCAGATCTCAATGAGAATGCCGGGAAGCGGCCTTGAGTTCTCATCCAGCACGCGGCCGCTCACGACGAGGCGCTCGCCGAGCGGCTCGCCTTTGTGCTGCTTGGTGAGGTCATTGTCCGTCGCCTTGATGTCGCCGTAGCCGAATATGGGTGCGGTGAGCTCCGAGAGCGTATGCGGCAGAGCCACTAGCGGCTGCGTCGGCGCGCGTTTTACCGTGGATGCGTACGGCGGAAAAAGGTATGGCGGCTGGGTATCCCGGTACGGTCGGCGATAAGGGGCTGGATCGGTCATCGTGTCATTCCGCGTCAGGTTGCTTAGCGGGCTGCGCGCGCTCGAATGCCTCAAGTTTCATGCACTCTTCGAACACGCGCATCGTCGCCGGGTAGGGAGCGAGGTCGCAGTTATAGCGCTTCGCGTTGAAGATCTGCGGCACCAGGCAGCAGTCGGCCATCGTGGGCGTGTCGCCGTGGCAGCACTTGCTCTTCTTGCTGCGAAGCAGGTCGGCTTCCAGCTTCGCGAGGCCGTCGGCGATCCAGTGGCGGTACCAGGCATTGACCTGCTCTTCGTTATGGCCGAGCTCGCGCTTGAGGTATTGCAGCGTGCGCAGATTGTTAAGCGGATGAATCTCGCAGGCAACCAGCAGCGCGAGGCTGCGGACTCGCGCACGGCCTGGCGCATCGCGCGGAAGAAGCGGTGGGTTTGGGTGCGTCTCCTCGAGGTACTCGATGATGGCGAGCGATTGCGACAGTTCGAGCCCGTCCGTGAGCAGAGTCGGCAGAAGGCCCTGCGGGTACTTGCCGGCGTATTCCGACTTTCGGTGCTCGCCTTTGGCGAGATGAATGAACACGGGCTCGTAGGCGAGGCCTTTCAGATTGAGCGCAATGCGGACACGAAACGCGGCGGAGCTGCGAAAGTACGTGTACAGCTTCACAACGGCGGCAGGATTTTCACCTTGAGCTCGCCGACGCCGTCGATGCCGGCGTGCAACTCGTCGCCGGGCTTGATCGGGCCAACGCCGGCCGGCGTCCCGGCATAGATAAGATCCCCCGGCTCGAGCGTGTAGTACTCGGAAAGGTAAGCGATTTGTTCCGGCACCGACCAGATCATGTCGCCGAGGTCCGCGCGCTGGCGCTGTTTGCCGTTGACTGTGAGCCAAATAGCGCCGCGCGCCGGGTGGCCTATCTTCGCCGCCGGTACCAGCGCGCCGCATGGTGCCGCCTGGTCGAAGTCCTTGCCGAAATCCCAGGGCCTGCCGTGGTCCTTGCCCCACTGCTGCAGGTCCCGGCGCGTCATGTCGAGGCCGACGGCGTAGCCAAACACGTGATCGTTGCCACGCTTGGCGTCGATGCGTCGCCCGCCTTTCGCAAGGGCGACCACCAGCTCGGTTTCGTAATGGTAGTTGGAGGTCTTCGCTGGATAGCGCACCTCGCCGCCGCCCGGCACGAGGGCGTGCGCGCTCTTGATGAAGAAAAACGGCTGCTCGCGCCCGTCACCGCCCATCTCCTTCTGGTGCTCGGCGTAGTTGCGACCGACGCAAAAGATGCGCCGGACCGGAAAGCTGTCGGCCGTGCCAGCGACCGGAAGTACCGGCGGGGTCCACAGCGGGATGGCGTAACCCATGACGCTCCTCGAAAAGGCGAAATTTTATCCCGCGTAGTCCGCGGCAACGCGAATGGCAAATTCGCCGATACGTTCGATTCCGGCGCGGATCTCGTCACCGGGCTTCACTGGGCCCACGCCTTCCGGCGTACCGCTGAAGATAAGGTCGCCCGGGTAGAGCGTATAGAAGCTCGTCGCGTACTCGATCAGTCGCGGAACATCGTAGACCATGCGGCTCGTGTTCGAGCGTTGCCGTGGCTCGCCGTTGACCGTGAGCCACAACTCGAGATTCCCCGGCTCCGGAACCTCGTCCCGCGTCACGAGCCACGGCGCGAGCACGCTGTATGTGTCGATCGACTTGCGAAAGCTTGGAAGCTCGGGGCCGCGCAACGTCATGTCGAGGCCGATCGAGTAGCCGCAGACGTAGTCGAGCGCGGTCGCGCGGTCCACGCGGTTTGCCTCGCGGCCGATGACCACAGCGAGCTCCACCTCGTGGTCGTTGCGGCGCTTGCGAAAGCGCAGCTTGATGCCGTCGCCCGCGCCGGCGAGCGAACTCGGCGACTTCAGAAAAAGACCCCAGTCGGCAATGGTCTTGATTTCCCGGCCGTGCGCGATGCCCTGGTCGCGCTTCGCCTCGTCGATGTGTGCCTGGTAGTTGATCGGAGCATTGACGATCTTCGAAGGGTTGGCGACCGGCGGGCGCAGACGGACGGCAGAGAGGGAACGGCGTGGCGCGCCGGCTGCCAGCGCCTTCGCCCTCTCGAGCACCGCGGGCAGGTGAGCGATCAGCGCGTCGCCATGGCGGTAGGGCCACTTCGGCGACGGTATCGCGGCGAGCGCCTCGCTCACATCGAGCACCTCGCTGCCTTCCACCAATCCGAGGCGGTCGTCGTCGAAGCGGCAGATTTTCATCAGCTGAAGAATCGACGGATGACGGTCTCGTCCCCGACCTGCGCGCGGCAGGCGAGCACGGCGTGCGCCGCTGCGGGCTCGGGGTGGCCTTCTAAAGTGATTTGCACGCGCCTCGCGGAGAACTTACGATGGTACCAATCGTTTGGAGCCCAAACAAACGTTGCGGCCCGGACTACTGCCCGGCCTTCTCGGCTACCGTTTGCGCCTCGCTCAGCAGGCGGTGTTCCGCGACTTCGGCGAAAGCGTAAGCGATCTGCCGCCCGGCCGCGTCGGGATCCTGCTGATCATCGATGCGAACCCGGGGGTGACCCAGACCCGGCTCGCGCAGGCGATCGGCCTCGACCGCTCCACGCTCGTCGGCGTGCTCGACGGGCTGGAGGCGCGCGGCCTGGTTGAGCGCCGCCGGGGGGAGGACCGGCGCACGAACGGATTGCTACTCACGCGGGCTGGCCGCGCGCTCGTCACGGACCTCAAACGGCGCATCCGAGTGCACGAGCGGCGAGTGGCTGCGCGGCTAACGGCCGCGGAGAAGACTCGGCTTCTCGTACTGCTCGCGAAGCTCGCCGGCAAATAGAAAAAGGGGCGTCGCAGCGCCCCTTTTATTTAAGAGAGTAACCACTTACATTCGATACGCAGCCTCTCCATGTGCAGTGGTGTCCAAACCCTCGCGCTCGTCTTCCTCGCTTACGCGTAAGCCGATCGTGAAGTCGATCAGCTTGAAGACAACCAGGGCAACCACCGCCGACCAAACTATGGTCGTGAGAACACCGGTACCCTGTGTGACGAGCTGCCCCCAGATCGAGTAGTCCTCGGATACCTTGTTGGCGACGTAGTCGTAGATGCCCGAGCCGCCGAGCGCGGGCGCGGCAAACACGCCGGTAAGCAGCGCGCCGACGATGCCGCAGACTCCATGCACGCCGAACACATCAAGCGAGTCATCCGCCCCGAGCATGCGCTTGAGGCCATTTACCCCCCAGAAGCCCATCACGCCCGCGACCGCACCGATCACCAGAGCTCCGATGAGGCCGACGAAGCCGCAAGCGGGCGTTATGGCTACCAAGCCCGCCACCGCCCCGGACGCGGCACCCAGGGCTGACGCCTTCCCGCGCGCCAGCGACTCCACCAGAAGCCATAGCAGCACCGCCGCGGCAGTGGCGACGATGGTATTGAGGAATGCAATCGCCGCTGTGCCGGTCGCCTCGAGGTTCGAGCCGGCGTTGAAGCCGAACCAGCCTACCCATAGCAGGCAGGCTCCGATCATCGTGAGCGGAAGGCTGTGCGGCGGCATCGCCTCCTTGCCGAAGCCGATGCGCTTGCCGAGAACGTAAGCGCCCACCAAGCCGGCCACGCCAGCATTGATGTGCACAACGGTGCCGCCGGCAAAATCGAGCGCGCCTTTCTGCCAGAGCCACCCGGCCGCAGCGGTTACGGCTTCCAGGCTCTTCGCGTCCGTAATGGCGTCCGGCCCGTCCCAGTACCACACCATGTGGGCGATTGGCGCATAAGCGAAGGTGAACCAAAGAACCGCGAACACCAGCGCCGCGGAGAACTTGATGCGCTCGGCGAACGATCCGACGATGAGGCCGCAGGTAATCGCGGCGAAGGTGCACTGGAAAGCGATGAACGCGAGTTCCGGAATCGCCACGCCCTTCGAAAACGTCGCGGCCAGGGAATCGCCGTTTACGCCCGAAAGCAAGAGCTTCGACAGCCCGCCGAAGAACGCACCTCCGCCGGTGAACGTTATCGAGTAGCCGTAGATTACCCACACCACCGCGATCAGACAGAACGTCACGAAAACCTGCATCAGCACGGAGAGAGTGTTCTTGGCGCGCACCATGCCGCCGTAGAAAAGCGCAAGGCCCGGGATGGTCATCAGGATGACGAGAGCTGTAGCGACGAGCATCCATGTCGTATCACCCTTGTCGACCTTGGGCTTGGCCGGCTCGGCGGCCGGCTTGGCTTCCTCCTTCTTCACTTCGGCCGCGGCCGGCTTATCCGGCGTCGGCGCCGGCTTGTCTTGCGCCAAAGTCGCGCCCGCGAAGGCGAGCGAGAACACCAGGGCCAGGAATGCGCAGAATTTCTTCATCGGGTTCTCCTCAGAGCGCCGCCGCATCGGTCTCGCCGGTGCGGATGCGAATGACTTTCTCAAGATCGAACACGAAAATCTTGCCGTCGCCGATCTTGCCGGTGTTCGCCGACTTCTCGATCGCCTCGATCGCTTGCTCAACGAGCTCCGACTTGACCGCGGCTTCCACCTTTACCTTGGGAAGGAAATCGACGACGTACTCGGCGCCGCGGTAGAGCTCGGTGTGCCCCTTCTGGCGCCCGAAGCCCTTGACCTCGGTAACCGTAATGCCCTGCACGCCGATGGCGGACAGCGCCTCGCGAACCTCGTCGAGCTTGAACGGCTTGATGATTGCCGTAACCAGTTTCATGGCTCCTCCGCAATTCAGAATGTCTTCATCACCGAGAGCACGACGGTGCTCTTGCCGGTTTCTTTAACGCCGTCGCTGCCGCCGGCGTAGTAGTACGCGCTATCGGCGTCCGAATCGACGTACGCTGCACCGAGGATCCAGCCGCTCAGGTCGTAGGTGATGCCGATCTTCCAGTCCTTGTAGTCGAGCTCGCTGTACTTCTCGACTTCCAGCATGCCGAAGTGCGCCACGACCGAAAGCTGCTTGTTCACCGGAAAGCTCGCGCTGAGATCCAGGTACCAGGTGCCGTCGGAGCCGCCCCGTGCGCCGAGCGGCACGCCGGTATCCTTGTGCGTGATCCAGCTGCCCGCCTGCTCGTTGGCGAGGCCGAAATAGTCGCTCAGGGCGTAGAAGAACTTCGCCGAAAGCCACTTCCAGCTCGCGCCGACGTAGACTTCCCAGTTGTTGAACTCGGCATCGCCGGTTGTGCTGCCGACCGTGCCGTTCCACTCGGCTCTCGGGTAGTAGTAATAGATCGTGCCGATATCGAGGCCGATGTCGCCGAAGGTGGTTTTCCATCCGCCGTAGAAGTCCATCTCGATACCCGAGCCGACTGGGAACTGCTGGCTGGCGACGTTGGAGTTCCAGTTGCCGAGGTAGATGCCGCTCGGGTGCGAGTAGTCGATGCCGCCCTGGATGGTGGGCCCGAGATAAGTCTGCGAGATCCCGCGGAAGCGGTAATCGCTCGCGATCGTCATGTTTCCGGTTACCGGTGACGGCGATTCGGCGGCGGCCAGCATCGGTGCCGAAAGCGCGGCAGCCACGGACAAAGTGAGGGCGGACTTGCGCATCCAGGGTTCTCCCTTGAAATTGGAAATCACATGACCATTAGCATCTCCTGTGCCACCGTCCGATTAATTGCTAAATCAATGGCTTGTGATACCCCTCGTTGGCGTTGGCACCATCTTGGTGCGTGCCACTACTGGCTTGCTCGGCATTGGTGCGAGGCGCTTGGAGTACCTTTCGATAAGTGATCGATTCCAAACTTTTCGACGAGCTGCGCAGCCGCATCGACGAGGCGTTGCGCAACTCGCCGGCGCAAGACATAGAGAAAAACCTTCGCGCCCTTCTTGCCGCGTGGTTCGACCGCCTTGACCTCGTGCTGCGCGAGGATTTCGAGGTACAGAAGAAGCTGCTCGAGCGCGCGCAAGCGAAGCTCGCCGAGCTCGAAGCGCGCATCACCGAGCTCGAATCGCGCAAGCCGCGGTAAACCGGCGCGGCGCCATCAGCGTTCCTTCCTAGTCAGTGAGAGGGAGGCCATGACGGTCGCTACGGTTGCGAGCCGTGCGCTTGCGGGTATCGATGCGCCCGAAGTAAGCGTCGAGGTTCACCTCGGCCCCGGCCTGCCCGCCTTTCACATCGTCGGGCTGCCCGATGCGGAGGTGCGTGAGGCGCGCGATCGCGTGCGCGCGGCGCTCAACCACGCACACTTCGAATTCCCCGCGCGCCGTATCACCGTCAACCTAGCACCCGCAGAGTTGCCTAAGGACTCCAGCCGCTTTGACCTGCCGATTGCACTTGGCATCCTCGCCGCGAGCGGTCAGCTCGCGCCACAGGCGCTCGCTGGCCAGGAGTTCGCGGGCGAGCTTTCGCTGACCGGGGAACTGCGGGCGATAAGGGGTGCGCTCGCCATGGCGCTTTCAGCGCGAGCAGCGCGGCGCGCCTTCGTCCTTCCGGAAGGCAACGCTCCGCAGGCTGCGCTCGCCGAGGGCGCCCGGATTCTGCCGGCGCGAACGCTGCTCGAGGTCGTGGCGCATCTTGCTGGCGAAGCGGCGCTTGAACCGTACAGCGGCGAAGCCCGTTGTTCCGTCGGCACGTACGCCGATTTCAGCGAAGTAAAGGGGCAGCAACAGGCGAAGCGCGCGCTCGAGGTCGCCGCGGCCGGCGGCCACAGTATGCTTATGGTCGGGCCGCCGGGTACCGGCAAGTCGATGCTTGCTGCGCGCTTCCCGGGCATCCTGCCCGAGCTTTCGGAGGCAGAGGCGCTCGAAATCGCCGCGATCCACTCGGTGTCGGCGAACGGTTTCGACGCGGTGCGCTGGGGCGAGCGGCCCTACCGCGCGCCGCATCACAGCGCTTCTGCGGCAGCGCTCGTCGGCGGCGGCATGCTGCCGCGCCCGGGGGAGATCTCGCTCGCCCACCACGGCGTGCTGTTCCTCGACGAGCTGCCGGAGTTCGACCGTGACGTACTGGAGGCCCTGCGCGAGCCGCTCGAAACAGGCCGGGTGTCGATCGCGCGCGCCGCGCGCCAGGCGCAGTTCCCGGCCCGCTTCCAACTCGTTGCGGCGATGAACCCCTGCCCATGCGGGCATTGCGGCGACCGCAGTGGCCGCTGCCGCTGTACGCCGGAGCGTATCGCGCGCTACCGCGGTCGCGTGTCCGGGCCGCTCGCGGACCGCATCGACATCAAGCTGGAAGTCCCGCCGCCGCGCGAGAGCGAGCTGGTCGCGCCGGTGGCGGGCGAGGCGACAACCTCAATAAAGCAAAGGGTCGAAGCTGCACGCCGTGCCCAACTCGATCGCCAGGGCAAGCCGAATGCCCTGCTCGGCACGCGCGAGATCGACGACCATTGCGCGACCGACCGCGAAGGCGATCAGCTGCTTCGTCACGCGCTCGCGCGCCTGCTTCTCTCCGCACGCGCATATCACCGCGTGTTGCGCGTTGCACGCACCATCGCCGATCTTGCGCAAAGAAGTTCGATCGGTGCCGACCACATCGCCGAAGCGATCCAATACCGCCGGCTCGACGCAAGCTTCTGAGGCGAGCGGCACCCGCGCTATAGTGACTCCGCATGGCGACGTACGCGATCGGCGACGTGCAAGGCTGCTACGACGAGTTGCAGGCGCTGCTCGGCAAGGTCTCATTCGACGGCTCTGCCGATCGGCTGTGGTTCGTCGGCGATCTGGTCAATCGCGGGCCTAAGTCGCTCGAGGTCTTGCGCTTCGTGAAGAGGCTCGCGGATCGCGCGGTGGTCGTACTCGGCAACCACGACCTGCATCTGGTCGCGCAGCACGAAGGCATCGAGCGCGCGCACGCAGGCGATACCTTCGGTGACGTGCTGGAATCCCGCGAGGCGGCGGAGCTGGTCGACTGGCTGCGGCGGCGGCCCATGATGTACGCCGAGGGCTCCTACGCCATGGTCCATGCCGGCTTGCTGCCGCAGTGGAGCATCGCGAAGGGGCTCTCGCTTGCACGCGAAGTCGAGCGCGCGCTCGAAGGTCCTGGCTACCGCGATTTTCTCGAGCATATGTACGGAGCCAAGCCCCACCGATGGGACGACGCGCTTACGGGCTGGGACCGGCTGCGAATCATCGTAAATGCCATGACGCGGATGCGCTTCTGCGACCCCGCGGGCCGCATGGATCTGAAGGGCAAGGGTACGCAGCCACGGCCCGGCTTCTTGCGCTGGTACGAGGCCCGCATGCAGCACGACGCCCACACGCTGCTTTTCGGTCACTGGTCGCAGCTTGGACTTCTCCTCCACGGCAAGATCGTTGGCCTGGATAGCGGATGCGTGTGGGGCGGCGCGCTCAGCGCGCTGCGGCTCGAAGACCGCACCCTCTATCAGGTAGCATGCCCGGGTTACCAGACTCCAGGAGGCGACGCGTGAGCGATTGCGTGTTCTGCAGGATCGTGGCGCGGCAGATCCCGGCCACCGTAGTGCACGAGGATCAGCACACCCTCGCCTTCATGGACCTCGGCCAGGTGAACCCGGGTCACGTACTTGTGGCCGTGAAGGCGCACGTCGAAAACATCTTCGGATTGCAGCCCGGTCAGGCGTCAGCCGTCGCCAACGCAATGCTGCGGATCTCGTGCGCTATTCGACAAGCCTTCGCGCCGCACGGGCTCTCGGTGTACCAGGCGAACGGTAGAGCGGCTGGGCAAACGGTGTTCCATTACCACGTCCACCTCGTTCCACGCTACGAAGCCGACGGCATGGCGCTCACCTGGCCGGTAAAGAACCCGCCGCGCGAGAAGCTCGAAGAGTACGCGGCCAAGATCAGGGCGTCATTGTCGCCAGGGTGAATAGCCGAACGCGCCGCGGAACCGGTGCTCAATTTCGTCCCGCGTTGCGGCGTGGTTCTGACCGCCGCGCCGGGCGATCTTGAGCGCGCCCATCACGGCACCGAGCTTGCCGATGCTGTCCCAATCCCAGCCGCGCGCAATGCCGTAGAGAAGGCCTGCGCGGTAAGCGTCGCCGCAGCCGGTCGGGTCGACGACGGCATCGGCTCTGACGCACGGCACTTCGTGGCGCTTGCCGGCGGCAAAAATCAGCGAGCCGTTCGCGCCGAGCGTGCATACGAGCGCCTTTACCTCGCGCGCCAGGACTTCCAGCTTGCGCCCGGTCTTCTCTTCGAGCAGTTTGCCTTCGTAGTCGTTCACCGCGACGTAATCCGCAAGGCGCAGGAACTCGCGGATCTCCTCGCCCGAAAACATGGGCAGGCCTTGGCCGGGGTCGAAGAGGAACGGCACCGCCGACGCGGCGCATTCGCGCGCGTGCTGCAGCATGCCCTCCTTGCCGTCGGGGCCGATGATCGCGAGCCCCGCTCCGAGCTCGGGCGTCACATGGTTCTTGTGCGAATGGTTCATCGCACCCGGGTGGAAAGCTGTGATCTGGTTGTCGTCCAGGTCGGTAGTGATGAATGCTTGCGCGGTGAATTGCCCCGGCACCCGGGTAAACAGCCGCGTCGGAATACCAAGTTCCCCAAACCGTTCCAGGTACGGTTGGATGTCCTCCCCGACGGTCGCCATGACGAGCGGCTCTTCGCCAAGAAGCTTCAGGTTGTAGCCGATATTCCCGGCCGTGCCACCGAACTCGCGGCGCATCTCGGGTGTCAGGAAGCACACGTTCAGGATGTGCAGCTGATCGGCGAGGAGATGATGGCGGAAGCGATCCGGGAACACCATGATAGTGTCATAGGCGATCGATCCCGTGACGAGAATGCTCATGCGGGGTAGAAAAGATAGAGACGATAGCTGGTGACAGGGGCGCCGCTAGAGTCGAGGTAGACGCGCAGAGCCGCCTCGCCGCCCGCCGCGATGCCGCCGCGTACGCGTTCTAGCTCGACATAGTCGCTCGGCAGAAGCACGCGCCGCAGCACGGGCTGGCCGCCTTCGTCGGTGAGCGTGAGTTCGAGCGCCGGGTACTCCTGCGGCAGGCGCGAGCGGTTGCGGATCAACGCGTGCAATACGATGACGTTCTGCCGGCGCGGATCGGCCTGAAGATCGGACGATTCGATGCTCAGGACTTCGGCGCGGCGCGGCAGAGCCACGGTGCATCCAAGCCACTGGCAGGCGCCGAGGAGCGGCGCGCGCGCCTCGGGCATGAACGCCGCGATCTCGGCGCGATAGCGGTATACCGCTTGCGCAGCGAGGAGAACGGCCGCGACCGCTGTCGCCACTGCCCAGACCCATGCACGCGCGCGCGGGGGCTCGGCGGGCGCCATGAAATTCGGCAGCTGCGCTTCGTCGTATGCGCCCGTCGCCTGCGGGGGTCGGGGCGACGGGTCGAACAATCCAAGCGGCGGCGAGAGATCGAACGACAACCGCTCGCCGCCCTTCTCTACCAGCGCGGCGACGCCGTTGAACACGTTGTCGCATTTGCCGCAGCGGACGGTGCCGGAATGCGCGGCTAGCTGCTCGCGGCGCACCCGGAAAGCAGTGCCGCACGCCGGGCAGCGCGTAATGGGGCTCACTTGCGCGCACCTTCGAGCAGAACCCAGCCTTCGTCGCCGCCCGCGATGTGCATGTTGAACCGCGGCGCGTACGCGTGCCTCACCTCCGCCGCCTGCGTTTCCAGGATCCCCGATAGCGCGACGCGGGCGCCCAGCCGCGCAAAGAGCGGCGCGAGCTCGATCAACGGCTGGGCAAGGATGTTGGCCACGATGACATCGTAATCGACTGCGGTCAGCGCATCGGGTAGCGCTGCTGTCAGCGCGACGGCATTGGCGAGCGCATTTGCGCTTGCCGTCTGCACAGCCCGGTGATCGATATCCACTGCGGCCACCTGCCTTGCGCCGAGCTTGGCAGCGGCGATTGCCAATATGCCGGAGCCGCAGCCATAGTCGAGGACCCGCTCGCCGCCGTGGATGGTTCTCTCGAGAAATGCCAGAACCAGCCTCGTGCTCGGGTGGCTGCCAGTGCCGAAGGCGAGACCGGGGTCGATACGCACCGCAATCCGGTTCGGCGGCGGCCGGTGCCAGCTCGCGCCAATCCACAAACGCTTGCCGACCTCGACCGGTGCGAACTGCGCCTGGCTCGCCCTCACCCAGTCCCGTTCCACGATCGTTTCGACCTCGAACGCGGGCACGGCAATCCCCACGGCGCGCGCCGCGGACGCGACCAGTGCGTCCGGTTCGCTGCCCGGAGCGAGTAGCGCGGCAAGCGTCTGCAGCTCGACGCCTTCGAGCGCAACCGACTGCGCGCCAGCCTCGAGCAGCGCGTCGCTAAACGTCTCGGCCACTGCACGCTCGACGCACAGCGTCAGCGCGATCCAGGGCATCACTTGCGCTTCTTTTCCTCCTGCGCGAGTTTCTGCTCCAGGTAATGGATCGACACGCCGCCCCGGAGCACGCGCGTGTCGTTGAGCAGCTCGCGATGCAGTTCGATGTTCGTCTGGATGCCCTCGACGACCATTTCCGAAAGCGCGATGCGCATGCGCCCGAGCGCCTGTTCGCGGGTCGCGCCGAAGGCGATGACCTTGCCGATCATCGAGTCGTAATTCGGCGGCACGGTATAGCCCTGGTAGACGTGGGAGTCGACGCGGATGCCGGGCCCGCCGGGCGGATGGTAGGAAGTAATCCTGCCCGGCGAAGGCGTGAAGCGGTAAGGGTCCTCGGCGTTGATGCGGCATTCGATGGCGTGGCCGCGGATTTGCACGTCCTTCTGGCGCATGCGCAGCTTCTCGCCTGCCGCGATGTAGATTTGCTCCTGTACGAGGTCGATCCCGGTCACCATCTCGGTCACCGGGTGCTCAACCTGGATGCGGGTATTCATTTCGATGAAGTAAAACTCGCCGTCCTGGTAAAGGAACTCGAACGTTCCGGCGCCCCGATAGCCGATCCTGCGGCAGGCGTCGACGCAGCGCTCGCCGGTCCTGTCACGCAGCTTGGTGGGCAGCTCGGGGGCAGGCGACTCCTCCAGCACCTTCTGGTGACGCCGCTGCAGCGAGCAGTCGCGCTCGCCCAGATGTACCGCGTTCTTGTGCGCGTCGGCGAGGACCTGGATCTCGATGTGGCGCGGCTGCTCGAGGTAGCGTTCGAGATAGACCGTCGGATTGGCAAACGCAGCCTGCGCTTCGCTGCGCGTCATGTTGACTGCGTTGAGCAGCGCCGCCTCGGTGTGCACGACGCGCATGCCGCGCCCGCCGCCACCGCCTGCGGCCTTGATGATCACGGGATAGCCGATCTTGCGCGCGACGCGCACGATTTCCTTGGGATCGTCGGGCAGCGCGCCCTCGGAGCCGGGCACCGTGGGAATCCCAGCCTTGACCATGGCCGCTTTAGCGCTCACCTTGTCACCCATCAGGCGGATGTTCTCCGGCCGCGGGCCTATGAACACGAAGCCCGAGCGCTCGACTTTCTCGGCGAAGTCGGCGTTCTCGGCAAGAAAGCCGTAGCCGGGATGGATTGCCTCGGCATCGGTGACTTCAGCGGCGCTGATGATCGCAGGGATGTTGAGATAGCTCGCCGCCGCTGGCGGCGGGCCGATGCATACCGACTCGTCGGCAAGCTTCACGTACTTTGCCTCGGTATCGGCTTCCGAGTGCACAACCACCGTGCGGATGCCGAGCTCCCGGCAGGCGCGCTGGATACGCAGCGCGATCTCGCCTCGGTTGGCGATGAGAATCTTTTCGAACATCTAGCCCAGGATAAAGAGCGGCTGGCCGTACTCGACCGGCTGCCCGTTCTCGACGAGGATGGCTTTGACAGTGCCCGAGGCGTCAGCCTCGATTTCGTTCATGAGCTTCATGGCTTCGATGATGCAGATCGTGTCGCCCTCCTTCACCGCCTGACCGACCTCGATAAAGGGCTTGGCGTCAGGCGAGGGCGAGCGGTAGAAGGTGCCCACCATGGGAGCCTTCACCACGTGCCCTTCCTGGCCCGGCTCGGGCTCCACACCGGGTGCAGGTGCCGGTGCAGCGGCGTGAGCAGCAGCGGGCGCACCCGGTGCCGATCCGACCGTGCCCAGGGGAGAGGGGCCGGTGACGACCACAGCCCCTCCTTTCACAATCCGCACCTTTTCCTCGCCTTCGGTGATTTCGAGCTCTGCGATGCCCGATTCCTGCACCAGATCAATCAGCTTCTTCAGCTTGCGCAGGTCCATCACTGCTCCTCAAGGATCGGGTGGGGACAGCTAGAAGCCAGCTTTTTCGCTGTTGTTCGGCGTAGAACGCCGCATTTTAGTCAAGCAACCTTGCCGCCACCTGTCGTGATCAGACGTCATCTCCCGCCCAGATGCGGGTGTCCGGGCGCCCTCGATCTTGCGAACGGCGATGAGATCTGTCTAAGCTAGTTGTGATTATTTCGACTTAATGGAAGATAGGCTAGTTTAGCGCCATTATCCTGCTAGATGGCTACACTTTAGCAGCTCAGACACCATAATTGCTGCAGTACGTTAGGACTGTGGTTCGCCCTCCCGCAGCAGCGCTTCCACTTCGGCTACGCCAGCGCGGTCCATTACCCGCCCCGCTTGGGACGTCTTGAGCGCCAAGCGCTCGTCGCGCGGGTCGAATACGGAAAGCTCTAGAGGCGCGCCCTGCCAAGTGAGCGACAACACGCCCATGGCATGCGCGCGGTCGCCCGAGAAGCGTCGACCTTCGTGGGTCGCATACGGGATGCGGCGCTCGAGCAGGAAGATTTCGACCTCCTTCGCGCTCTCCGGAAAAAGTTGAAGCTCGATTTCCGCGTAGCGCCCGGCCGTCCCCTTTAGCACCGGCCCGGTGAGATACGGGTGGAAGTTCTCGAGGGCGCGCATCGCATCGAGCGCGATGCGCCGAAGCTCCGAGATGCGCAGTGAGTGCTCTTCCGGTTGATAGAGCGCTCGGTAGGCGCGCAGCTCGGCCTCGACCTCGTCGTTCGCTGGCAGCGCCTCGGTTTCGGCCGCGCCAAGTTGGCGCGCCGCCTTGCGCTTGGCGAGCGCGAAATCGTCGATGCCGTCCTCGGCCATGATGCGCGCGGCGGTCGCCGCAATGCGTGCGCGCATTGCGGTCCGGCGAGTGCCTTTGCGGCCCACGTCTGGATTCAATCATAGAATCTCGTCCCTTCATGGCGGCGCATCTCCATATCCTGGGCATCTGCGGCACGTTCATGGGCGGAATCGCCGCCATCGCCAAGGCTGCCGGCTACCGCGTGACCGGCTGCGACGCCAATGTGTATCCCCCGATGAGCGATCAGCTGCGTGCGCTGGGCGTCGAGCTCACCGAGGGGTTTGGCGCCGAGCAGCTGGAGCTCAGCCCGGATGTTTGGGTGATCGGCAATGTAGTAACGCGCGGCAATCCGCTGATGGAGGCGATCCTGGATGCCGGTGAGCGCTACGTCTCGGGGCCCCAGTGGTTCGCCGACGAGGTCTTGGCGGGAAAGCATGTGCTCGCTGTCGCTGGGACCCACGGAAAGACAACGGTTTCGGCGATGCTTGCCTGGATCTTGGAGCGAGCGGGGCAAGCACCCGGGTTCTTGATCGGCGGGGTGCCCAACGACTTCCCCGTATCTGCCCGTCTCACGTCGTCTCCCGTCTTCGTTATCGAGGCGGATGAGTACGACACAGCCTTTTTCGACAAACGGTCGAAGTTCGTACACTACCGCCCGCGGACCGCTGTCCTGAACAACATCGAGTTCGATCACGCCGACATCTTTGATGATCTTGCTTCGATTGAGCGGCAGTTCCACCACTTCGTGCGAACGGTACCTCGCTCTGGGAGGATCATCGCCAACGGGTCTGACACAAGTGTAAAGCGAGTGCTCACCTTTGGCTGCTGGACGCCCGTTGAGGCGTTCGGCGTGCCCGACGGCTGGCAGGCCGGGAACGCGGACGCGGACGGGGCCTTCGAAGTCGCTTTCGCCGGTTCCTCCCTTGGCCGGGTGCGCTGGTCGCTACTCGGCGCGCATAACAGGACCAACGCGCTGGCCGCGCTTGCCGCGGCGCGACACGTCGGGATAGATCCAGCGGCGGCCATCGAGGCGCTTGGCTCCTTTGGCGGAGTGCGGCGGCGCATGCAAGTCCGGGGACGCGCGAGCGGGGTAACCATCTACGACGATTTCGCCCACCATCCCACTGCGATTCGCACCACTCTCGAGGGGTTGCGGGACCGGGTAGGCAAGGCGCGGATTTTGGCGGTTCTTGAGCCGCGCTCCAACACCATGAAGCGAGGCGTGATGAAGGACTTGCTCCCGCCGAGCCTGGCCGAGGCCGACCGCGTGTATGTCTATAGCTCGGGGCTCGGCTGGGATGCGCGCTCGCTTTTTGCGCTCCTCGGGGCGCGCGCGCGGTGCGAAGACGACCTCGACGCCTTGATCGGGGCGGTCGCCGCGGAGGCGAGGGCGGGGGACCACGTAGTCATCATGTCCAACGCCGGCTTCGGCGGCATTCACGAGAAACTGCTTGCTCGTCTATCTGCACGGCTTTAATTCCTCGCCGCAGTCGCACAAGGCGCAGGTCCTGCAAAGCTACATGGCCGGGCGCGGCCTCGCGCATGAATACGCTTGTCCCGCCTTGCCGCCGTTAGCGCACGACGCTCTGCGGGCAGTCGAGCCGTTGCTTTGGAAGAATCCCTGCTTCGTAGGCTCCTCGCTTGGCGGCTACTACGCGACCCACCTGGCGGAGAAGCACGGGCTCAAGGCGGTGCTCATCAACCCCGCGATCGATCCACATGTCGGCCTGCGCGCCTTTCTCGGACCGCAGAAGAACCTGCACACGGGCGAGCCGTACGAGCTGACCGAAGCGCACCTTCGTGACTGGGAAAGGCTCTATGTGCCGCGCATTACGCCTGGCCGCTACTTGTTGATCGTTGAAACCGGCGACGAGGTGCTCGACTACCGGCGGGCGGTCGAGCGCTACGCGGGAGCCGAGCAGGTCGTGATCCCCGGCGGGGATCACAGCCTGCAGAGCTTTCCGCAACATCTCGAACGCATACTCGAGTTTGCGCGTGCACCTTCTCTATGAAGAAGATGGCGAGCTGAAAACCGGCACCGTGCTCGAGCGCTCGCCGGCGTCTTTCCACGTCCGGAGTCCGCACGGCCGCCGGTCGAAAATCAAGGCCGCCAGCGTACTGCTTGCCTTTGAGCGGCCCGAGCCCGCCGTGCTCCTCGACGAGGCGGAAAGCTTCTCCAGGGGGCTCGAAACCGATTTCCTGTGGGAATGCAGCGGCGCGCGCGAGTTCGGCTTCGAGGAGCTTGCGCGCGAGTACGTCGGGCGCGAGCCCACGCCGGCGGAGGCGGCGGGGGTGCTGATGAAACTGCATTCGGCCCCGATGTATTTTTACCGCCGGGGGAGGGGGCGCTTCCAGGCGGCGCCGGAGGCGACGCTCAAGCTCGCGCTCGCCGCAATGGAGAAGAAAAAGCGCATGCAGGAGCAGGTCGCCGCCTGGGCGGAAGAGCTGGCGGGCGGCCAGTGTCCGGCAGAGGTGGCGGAGTTGAAGGACGAACTCCTCTACGCGCCCAATCGCAACAAGCCACAGACCCGGGCGCTGGAGCAGGCTTGCGCGAAGACGGGTTTGTCGGCGGCGCGGGTTTTCGAGCGCTGCGGCCTGCTTTCGGACAGCCACGACTACCACCTCAAGCGCTTTGTGCACGAGTTCTTCCCGCGCGGCACGGCTTTTCCGCCGCATGAGGTGCCGCGTGCGGGGGAAGACCTGCCGCGCGCGGCGCTCGAGGCCTTCAGCCTCGACGACATCGGGACCACCGAGATCGACGACGCGTTCTCGGTGCAGCGCACCCCGGCCGGAACCCGCGTCGGCATCCATATCGCGGCGCCGGGGCTCGGCTTCGCCCCGGGCTCGGCGCTCGACGCCATCGCGCGGGAGCGCCTTTCGACCGCGTACATGCCCGGGCGCAAGTTCACCATGCTGCCCGACGACGTGATCGAGATGTTCTCGCTCGATCATGGCGGCGAGCTGCCTGCCGTGTCGCTTTACGTGGATCTGGACGCGGACTATGCAGTGCGCGCTCGTCATACCCTCCTCGAGCGCGTCCCGATCGTCGCGAACCTGCGCCACGCCGAATACGACGTACTCAACGAAGCCTTCGAAAAGGAGGAAACCAAAGGGCTCGCGTTCGAAGCGGAGCTGAAGACGCTATGGCGGGCCGCGCTCGCGCTGGAGGCGCGCCGCGGGCGGCCCGGCGCCGGGAGTGCAGGGCTCGACTACACCTTTTACGTCGAGAACGGCCGTGTGCGTATCGTGCCGCGCAAGCGCGGCGCACCGCTCGACAAGCTGGTCGCCGAGATGATGATTCTGGTCAACTCGGCCTGGGGCGAGCTCCTCGCCGAACGCGACGTAGCCGCCATTTACCGCGTGCAATCGACCGGCAAAGTGCGCTTCGGGGTACATCCCGAGCCGCACGAAGGCCTCGGCCTCAAGTGCTACGCCTGGATGAGCTCGCCCTTGCGCCGCTACGTCGACCTCGTCAACCAGTGGCAGCTCGCCGCGGCGCTCGCTGGCCGCAAGCCGTTCTTCGCGCGCAATTCCGACACGCTGCTCGCGGCGCTGCGGGCGTTCGAGGTCACGGCCGCGCGCTACGACGAGCACCAGCGCGCAATGGAGACCTACTGGAGCTTGCGCTGGCTGCTGCAGGAGACGCGCACGCGGCTTGAAGCTGTGGTGCTGCGCGAGAATCTGGTCCGAGTCCAAGGCCTGCCCCTCGTTACGAGGGTGAGCGCCGCGCCGACACTCGAACCGGGCACGCTGGTACGCATGGAAGTGACCGGGGTCGATCTGGTGGAGTTGACACTCTCGTGCGCCTACCGCGAAACGCTCGGCAAAGTGCAGGATGCAACTGAGGACGTGGGCCAAAAAGCCTAGAATATAAAAGGCTTGTCGGACTGATGTGAGAATGCACTTGATATTGCCGAGACAGGACCGGGTGTTTGGTGCGGCGCTCGGGCTGTCGTTCGCTCTGCACGTGGCGGTGCTCTCGATGCATTTTAAGTTTTCGGAAGGTGTGCGCTGGAAGCAGGAGAGCGCGCCGCTCGAAGTG
This sequence comes from Burkholderiales bacterium, assembly GCA_035251315.1. Lineage (GTDB taxonomy): Bacteria > Pseudomonadota > Gammaproteobacteria > Burkholderiales > SG8-39 > SCGC-AG-212-J23. The sequence continues at coordinate 45,816 of DATFEI010000296.1, forward strand.
GTTCTGGTCAACGCGAGGACCAAGCCGGCCCCGGCCAAGGCCGACGTGCTCGCGCAGGCGAATCTCGACCGCGGGGGAACGGTGGAACAAAACCGGCGGGCGAAGACTCCGTTGCCGGTCACCGAGCCGCGCAAGCCGGGCAAGGATCTCGCGGACGCGCAGCGCCGCCAGCGCAGCCTCGAGGCGCGCCAGCAGGAGCTGCTGGCGCATACGCGATCGGCGCAGAGCACTATCCCCGCCGAGCCGCTGCGCGAGGAAGGCATCGAAGAGCGCGGTGCGCAGCCGAGCGGGCGCGACCTTGCGGACCTGACCCTCGCCGCGATGCGGCTGCAGGCCCAAATCGATCGGCAAATCCAAGAATACCAAAAGCGGCCGCGCAAGCAGTTCATCGGCGCGAATGCCGCGGAGTACCGTTTCGCGCAATACGAGGAGGAGTGGCGGGTCAAGATCGAGCGCGTGGGAACGCTGAACTACCCGGCCGAGGCGCGCGGCAAGATCTACGGCCACCTGCGGCTCACCGTGACCATCCGCCCAGACGGCAGCGTGGACTCGATAGAGCTCGATCGCTCTTCCGGCCTCGACGTGCTCGATGCCGCGGCATTCAAGATCGTGCGCATGGCGACGCCGTTCGCGGCCTTCCCGCCCGACATCCGCCGCGACACCGACCTGTTGGTCATCACCCGAACTTGGTTCTTCGGCCACGGCGACAAGATCTGGACTGAGTAGCAAGATGAGCGACCGGTACGCGGTCATCGGCAACCCGGTCGTGCATTCCAAATCCCCCGCAATCCACGCCGAGTTCGCGCGCGCCACCGGCGAGGAGATCCAATACGGCCGCATCGAGGCAGCGCTCGACGCTTTTGCCTCCGAGGCCGAGCGTTTTCGCGCTGCAGGCGGCAAGGGCCTCAACGTCACCCTGCCGTTCAAGTACGAGGCCTACGGGTTGTGCACCCACCACAGCGAGCGCGCGCTCAGCGCGCAGGCCGTGAACACAATTCGCTTCGCCGATTCGTTCGGCGACAACACCGACGGAATTGGCCTGGTGCGCGACATTACGCAGAATCTGCAATACGACTTGAACCGGCGGAGCATCCTTCTTCTGGGTGCAGGCGGGGCGGCGCAGGGCGTGCTCGGCGCGCTGCTGGAGGCCGGAGCCGCTCGGCTCGTGGTCGCAAACCGCACCGAGTCGAAGGCGAAAACGCTCGCCGCGCGCTTCCCTGGCGTTTTGGCATGCGGCTACGATGCGCTGGCGGGCGAGCGTTTCGACGTCGTGATCAACGCGACTGCCGCCGGCCTCACTGGTGCGAGCCCTGCGCTGCCGGGGGGCCTTCTCGGGGATTCGATTCTCGCGTATGACATGGTGTACGGGCGCGACACGCCGTTCCTCGCTGCGGCGCGTAAGGCGGGCGCCCGCGCCCATGACGGCTTAGGTATGCTAGTCGAGCAGGCCGCCGAGTCGTTCTTTGTCTGGCGCGGCGTGCGCCCCGCGACGCGCCCCGTGCTGGCAAAGCTGCGTGCCTCGTAGGCGCTTTCGCATCCTGCTCGTCGCGTGGAAGGCATTTTGCTACACGATCGGCACGCTGGTGGTCGCCGTGCTGGCGATCCAGCTCTGGTTTTTCGGACACCTTGTCTATTGGTCGCACGCCAATCCTTCCTCGACCGCGTTCATCGACCGCTACATGGAAAAGCCGGGCGCGCGGCTGCGCCATACCTGGGTCCCCTACAGCCGCATCTCGGAACATCTGAAGCGCGCGGTGGTCGCCGCCGAGGATGCGAAGTTCCTCGATCACGAGGGGTTTGACTGGGAAGCCATTCAGGAAGCCATGCGCAAGAACGAAAAGCGCGGCAAGGTCACCGCCGGCGCTTCCACCATCAGCCAGCAGCTCGCGAAGAACCTGTTTCTCTCCGGCAGCCGCTCGTGGCCGCGCAAGGCGCAGGAAGCGCTAATCACCTGGATGATGGAGCGAACGCTCTCCAAGCGGCGCATCCTGGAGATTTACTTGAACGTGGCCGAGTGGGGCGAGGGCGTTTTCGGCGCCGAGGCGGCGGCGCGCCAGCATTTCGGCGTGCCGGCCGCGGCGCTCAGCGTGGAGCAGGCCGCCTGGCTCGCGGCGATTCTGCCGAGTCCGCGGCGCTACGACCGCGGGCGTGAAACGCCGTATATCGCCGGCCGCATGGCGACCATCTCGGCGCGCATGGGCGCCGCGCAGATACCTTGACCGAGTCGCCGTGAACGACGCGCCGGCGCGGCTCGAAGTCGAGGATCTGCAGTACAACCTGCGCGAAGTGCAGGCATTGCTGCAGAAGCAGAAGATGCTCGAAGGCCTGCTCGAGGGCGAGCAGATGCCCAGGCAGGACCAGATCGAGAGGCTGGCGCAAAAGCGGCACCTCGCCGAGCTGCGCGCCAAGCTGGACCGGCTGCACCCGGCCGATATCGCCTACATCCTCGAGGCGCTGCCGCTGGAGGAGCGGCTCGCCATGTGGGACCTCGTCAAGGCGGACCGCGACGGCGAGATCCTGGTCGAAGTTTCCGATGCAGTGCGCGAATCGCTCATCGAGGCAATGGATTCGCGCGAGCTGGTGGCCGCCGCCGAGACGCTCGAGACGGACGAGCTCGCGGACATCGCCCCGGACCTGCCGCACAGCGTCATGGCGGAGGTCGTGCAGGCGCTTCCCGTCGAGGAGCGCGAGCGGCTGCGCGCGGCGCTGTCCTTTTCCGAGGGCACGGTCGGCGCGCTTATGGACTTCGAGCACGTCGCCGTGCGGGAGGACGTCACGCTGGAAGCGGTCACCCGATATCTCAGACGACTGGACGAGCTGCCCGATCACACCGACCAGCTGTTCGTGGTCGACCGCGACCAGGTGCTGAAAGGCACGCTGCCGCTCGCGCGCCTGATCGTCGCCGACCTGGAGCATGAGGTGAGGCAGGTCGTGGTCGCTGAACGCGTCAAGCTCTACGCGCACGATCGCGCCGAGGACGCGGCGAGCGCCTTCGAGCGCTATGACCTCGTCTCCGCGCCGGTGGTCGATGCGACCGAGCGTCTGATCGGCAGGCTGACGGTGGACGCGGTGGTCGACTACATCCGCGAGAGCAGTGCGGAGTCGCAGCTGGCCGAGGCTGGCCTGCAGCACGAGGAGGACGTGTTTGCGCCGGTTCTCGACAGCTTCAAGAACCGCTGGTCCTGGCTCGCGATCAACCTGGTCACCGCATTCATCGCTTCGCGGGTCATCGGCGTGTTCGAGGATTCCATCGCGGAGCTTGCGGCGCTCGCGGCGCTGATGCCGATCGTCGCGGGCATCGGCGGCAATTCGGGCAACCAGACGAGCACGATGATCGTGCGCGCGCTCGCCCTTCGACAAATCCAGGGCGGCTACTGGAGCAAGCTGCTGGCGAAGGAAATGGGCGTTGCGCTGCTGAACGGCGCGGTGTGGGGCACGCTCCTCGGCGCGATCGCCTATGCGTTGTACGGCAATGTCGCGCTGAGCGGGGTGCTGGCCCTCGCCATGATGCTGAACCTCGTGCTCGCCGCGCTTGTGGGCGTGGCGATTCCATGGGTGCGCGCGCGGTGGGGGCGCGATCCGGCGGCCGGCTCCTCAGTGCTGATCACCGGCTGCACCGATTCGGGCGGCTTTTTCATCTTCCTTGGCCTAGCCACGCTCTTCCTTGTTTAAGGGCGTAGTCGAAGAGCGCGACACGCTGCGCGAAGACCTCGCCGAAATGGCTCGAAGCGTCGGCGGGCGGGAGCGTGAGCCACGCATCGGCCTCGCCAGAATCGACTACTATATGCATGCCTTGCGTGCGGGCGAGGTGCATCATCGCCGCGTTCTCCGTCAGGCAATGCATGAAGAGCCCGCGCACGCCCCAGTTGCGGGCGCGCAGGTGCGCACGGGCAAGTAGCGCCCCGCCGATTCCGCACCCGCGATTCGCCGGAAGCACGGATACGCCGAGCTCGGCGTGGCCGTTGGCGCGTGCCACGTGCGCCGCTCCGACGAGGTGCAGCGCGTCGTCATACACGCCGAACGCCGCGTCGCGCTCGAAATCGATGCGCGCGACGTAGGCGCGCACTGCGTCGTCATTCAGCGGCGCACCAAATCGGAGCCTGCGGTCGTCGCCGTGGAGTGCAAGAAGATGCGGCTCGAGCGCTGCGCGCTCGAGCCCGGACAGCTCCCTTATCGGAATATTCATTGCGGCTTGCGCTTTAGACCGCGCAAACGACGCTAGGTTTACGCCAGTTGTGTTAAGAAAATCTGGCGAATGCCGCCCGTGCAGCCGCGAGCGTAGCGTCGATCTCGGCCGTGCTGTGTGCGGCCGACACGAATCCCGCCTCGTACGCGGACGGCGCGAGATATACCCCTTGCGCGAGCATCTCATGAAAGAAGCGATTGAAGCGCGCACGGTCGCATTGCATCACTTCGGCGAAGCTCGTCGGCGGGACCGCCCGGAAGTAGACACCGAACATGCTGCCGATCGACTGCGCGCAAAAAACGATTCCCGCTTTCTTCGCTTCTACAGAGAGGCCATGCACCAATTCAGAGGTGGTGCGCTGCACCTTCTCGTGAAACCCCTCTTGCGTAACGAGCCTCACGGTGGCGAGGCCCGCCGCCACGGCGATTGGGTTGCCGGAGAGAGTCCCTGCCTGATAGACCGGTCCGAGCGGCGCGATTCTCTCCATGATGTCGCGCCGGCCGCCCACGGCGGCGAGCGGCAGTCCGCCGCCGATCACCTTGCCGAGCGTGGTGAGATCCGGTCGGATGCGAAAGCGCTGTTGCGCGCCGCCAGCCGCAACGCGAAATCCGGTCATCACTTCGTCGAAGATCAGCACCGCGCCGTGGCGCGTGCACGCTTCGCGGAGCGCCTCCAGGAAGCCGGGCGCCGGAAGCACCAGATTCATGTTGCCTGCGACCGGCTCGACGATCATCGCCGCGATTTCCTGGCCTTTTTCTGCGAAAAGGTTCTGGACCTGAGAGACGTCGTTGTAGTCCAGCACCACCGTCTGCGCCGCGACCTGTGCGGGCACGCCGGCAGAGCTCGGGTTGCCGAAGGTCAGGGCGCCCGAGCCCGCCTTGACGAGAAGCGTGTCGGCGTGGCCGTGATAGCAGCCCTCGAACTTCACGATGAGGCTGCGGCCGGTGAAGCCGCGCGCGAGCCTCAAGGCGGTCATGGTCGCTTCGGTTCCTGACGACACCAGCCGCACCAGCTCGAGCGAAGGCAGCTCGCGGCAAAGCAGCGCAGCCAGCTCGATTTCAGCCTCGGTCGGCGCTCCGAACGAGAGTGCTCGCGACGCGGCTTCCTGCACCGCCTCGACCACCGCGGGATGGCCGTGGCCGGCGAGCATTGGTCCCCACGAGCCGACATAGTCGATGTAGCGCTTGCCGTCCACGTCCCACAGGTAAGGGCCCGAGGCGCGCTCGAAGAATACGGGCGTCCCGCCGACTGCCTGGAACGCGCGAACCGGCGAGTTGACGCCGCCAGGAATGCGCGCCTTGGCGCGCTCGAAGAGGTCCTTGCTTCTAGTCATGAGAAGATCTTGCGGTATTGGCTGGCCCGCGCGCCGATGTCGGGCGCGTCGAAGATGTCGCTGATGAGGGCGAGGAGACTCGCGCCGGCCGCGATCACTGCCGGCGCGTTCTCGAGGGTGATGCCCCCGATCGCACAAAGCGGCACGCCGAGGTCGTGGCCGAAAAGCGAAAGCGGAGCGCGCTTCGCATCGGGCTTGGTAGGCGAGGGGAAGACGGCCCCGAAAGCAACGTAGTCGGCGCCCAAGCGCACTGCGGTCCGGGCGTTTTCCAGGCTGTCGTAGCACGACGCCCCGAGTATCTTTCCGGCCAGCTTGACCCGCGCGGCGGCAAGATCGCCGTCGTCCTCGCCGAGGTGCGCGCCGCTCGCGCCTACTGCGAGGGCGATCTCCACGTCGTCGTTCACGATGAGCGGTACGCCATAGCCGCGCGCGAGCGGAGCGAGCTCCTTCGCCTGCAGCAGGCGCTTATCCTTGGAGATCGACTTGTTGCGGTACTGCAGCATCGCGACTCCTGCCCGGAGCGCCTCCTCTACCTTACGCAGCAGTGCGTCGGTGTCGGCCGTGTTCGGAGTAATAGGGTAGAGCCCGCGCATCATCTTGGAAAGAACCGGTTGGGCAGCCACTGCCCGGCGCCGCTGCGAAAACCTGCTGCCAGCGCGCGCCAGGTAAATTCTTGTGCCTCACGCACCGCCTCGGAGACGGCGCGCCCCTTCGCGAGCTGCGCCGCGATCGCGGAGGCGAGCGTGCAGCCCGAGCCATGAAAGAGCTCCGGAAGTCGCTGCCAGCGGTCCTCGCGTACGAGGCCCCCCGGGCCGTAGAGCTTGTTGGTCACTTCCGCGCTTGGTTCATGCGTTCCCGTAACGAGCACGTAACGGCAGCCGCGCTCGAGCAGATGCTCCACACCGCCAAGGCGCTGCGCCTCCACCGTGTTCGGCGTGACCACGATGGCGCGCGGGACAAGCCATTCCAGCAAAGCGGCTTGGACAGCGTTACTCGCCAATTCGTCGCCGCGGCCAGAGGCGAGCACCGGGTCGAGTACGAGCGGCACATGCGCATGCGCGGCCGCCACCTGAGCCACGGCACGCGCGTTGTCTGCGGACGCCAGCACGCCTACCTTGAACGCTGCAACTTTGCTTTCGGCGAGCACGCGGTTCGCCTGGCGCGTCACGAGCTCTTCCGCAATCGGTTCCAAGTGGTCGACACCGCGTGTGTCCTGGACAGTGAGCCCCGTGAGAACTGACAGCGGATGGCAGCCCAGGGCGGCGAGGGTGAGAACATCGGCTTGCAGCCCGGCGCCGCCGGTGGGATCGGACGCCGCGAACGTCAGCACTATCGGGGGCATGGGTTAATATCCGGCTCGATTTTATGAGCACCGAGAGCCAAGTACAGTTCAGAACGTGGATGTGCCTTATCTGCGGTTTTGTGTATGACGAGGCCGCGGGCCTGCCCGACGAAGGCATCGCACCGGGCACGCGCTGGGAAGATGTGCCGATGAACTGGACCTGCCCCGAGTGCGGCGCACGCAAGGAAGATTTCGAGATGGTCGAGCTCTGAGGCGCAACCTTTCGGCGCGGGCGGCGCTCTAAGCCCTTTGCCAGTAGAATGAGGCTCGGGCGGATGTCCTCGATCAACCTGACGCATCACTTCCTGATCGCCATGCCCAACATGGCCGATCCGTACTTTTCCAAGACGCTCACCTACATCTGCGAGCACAACGACCAGGGCGCGCTGGGCCTGGTCGTGAACCGGCCGATCGACATGACGCTTCAGGCCCTGTTCGAGCGCCTTTCGCTCACCCTGCGCGACGCCAACCGCAAGGACGCGCCGATCTACTTTGGCGGGCCGGTGCAGACTGACCGCGGCTTCGTGCTGCATGAGCCGGCGGGCAACTGGCAGTCGACGCTGCGCGTGCGCGACGCAATCGGGCTCACCACGTCCAAGGACATTCTCGAAGCGGTGGGGCGCGGCGAGGGGCCGGCGCGCCTGCTGGTCACGCTCGGCTACGCCGGCTGGTCGCCGGGTCAGCTTGAGCACGAGCTGTCGCAGAACGCCTGGCTCACCGTGGAAGCGCGCGATGGGATTATTTTCGACACCCCGGCAGAAGAGCGCCTGCCGGCAGCGATGGAACTCCTCGGTCTCGACTACGCGAGGCTTCAGGACGCGGCGGGACATGCCTGAGCGAGGCACTGTCCTCGCTTTCGACTTCGGGCTTACGCGTATTGGGGTGGCGGTGGGGGAGCCGGAAATCGGCACGGCCCATCCACTGCCCGCGGTCTCGAGTTTCTCCCAGATCCAGAGGTTGGTGGAGGAATGGAAGCCGAGCAACCTGGTCGTGGGTCGACCGACTTCGACCAACGGCGAGCCGCACACGATGACCCGCCAGGCGGAGGATTTCGCCCGACGCCTGGAACGGCGCTTCAAGCTGCCGGTGGCGCGCGTGGACGAGCGCTACACGTCGGTAGAGGCCGAACACCGTTTGCGTGGCGTGAAAAGGAAGGCCGTCGATTCGGTCGCGGCGCAGCTCATACTCGAGCAGTATTTTGATGAAGCTGCCTGACGCGGAAGAGCTCTGCGAGCAGCTAGCGGCCGAACTCAAGCCCCGGATCGGGCCGAAGACCGCGATGGTTGGCCTCTATACCGGCGGTGCCTGGCTCGCGGAGCGGCTGCACCAGATGTTGCAGATGACGAGGCCGCTTGGCTTGATGGATATCGCGTTCTACCGCGACGACTATGCGGCGCGCGGCCTGAAGCATGATCCCAAGCGCACCAAGATCCCGTTCGACGTGAACGGCTGCGAACTGCTGCTAGTGGATGACGTGCTCTACAGCGGCCGCACGGTGCGCGCCGCGATGAACGAGCTGTTCGACTACGGCAGGCCCGCAAGCATCGCGCTCGTCGTGCTCGCCGACCGCGGCGGCCGTCAGTTGCCCATTTGCGCGCAGCACGTTGGCGCGCGGGTCGAAGTACCGGCCGGCATGCGCCTCACCCTGAAGCGCGAGGAGAGCGGAAAGCTCGCGCTCGCCCTGGAACCCCAGCGTGCAGCGTAATCCGCAGCTGAACGAAAACGGCGAGCTGCAGCATCTCCTTTCCATCGAGGGGCTGCCGCGCGAGATCGTGCTGCAGATCCTCGATATCGCCGAGTCCTTCGTCGGCGTCACCGAGCGCGAAGTGAAGAAGGTACCGCTCCTGCGCGGCAAAAGCGTGTTCAACCTGTTCTTCGAGCCTTCGACGCGAACACGCACCACTTTCGAGATCGCCGCGAAGCGTCTTTCGGCCGACGTCATCAACCTGAACATCACCGTCTCGTCGGCGACCAAGGGCGAATCGCTGCTCGACACCGTGGCCAACCTCTCGGCGATGCAGGCCGACATCTTCATCGTGCGCCACGAGTCCTCGGGCGCGCCGTTCCTGATCGCACGTCACGTCAAGGCTCATGAGCACGTGATCAACGCGGGGGACGGCCGCCACGCGCACCCGACCCAGGGATTGCTCGATCTCTTCACCATCCGCCACTACAAGAAGGACTTCACGCGGCTCACGGTGGCGATCGTCGGCGACATCCTACATTCCCGTGTCGCGCGCTCGCTCATCCACGGGCTTACCACGCTCGGGGTTCCCGAGGTGCGCGTCATTGGCCCGCAGACGCTGCTCCCGACCGGCGTAGAGGCGCTCGGCGTGCGGGTATTCCATGACATGCGCGCCGGTCTCAACGACTGCGATGTGGTCGTCATGCTGCGCCTGCAGAACGAGCGTATGCGCGGCGCGCTCCTGCCCTCGGCGCAGGAGTATTTCAAGCACTATGGACTAACTGCCGACAAGCTCACGCTTGCGCGCCGCGACGCCATCGTGATGCACCCCGGCCCGATGAACCGCGGCGTCGAGATCGACTCCACCGTCGCCGACGGACCTCACTCGGTGATCCTGCCCCAGGTCACCTTCGGCATCGCGGTGCGGATGGCGGTCATGAGCATCGTCGCCGGCAACTGATGCGCCTCCATATCAGGAACGGGCGCATCATCGACCCGGCGAGCGGCAAGGACGGAACCGGTGATGTATTCGTAGTCGATGGAAAGATTTCGGCTGAGAGCGGAAAAGGGGACCGCATCATAGACGCGAAGGGGCTTGTGGTGGCGCCAGGCTTCATCGACCTCTCGGCGCGGCTGCGCGAGCCCGGCTACGAGTACAAGGCGACGCTGGAATCGGAAATGGAAGCCGCGCTCGCCGGCGGCGTCACCAGCCTCGCCTGTCCGCCGGATACCGACCCGCCGCTCGACGAGCCGGGGTTGGTTGACATGCTCCGCCGGCGCGCCAAGGCGCTGTCGCGGGCGCGGGTTTATCCCGTGGGCGCGCTCACCGTGAAGCTCCAGGGCCAGGCGCTCACCGAGATGGGTCAACTCACCGACGCCGGCTGCGTCGCTTTCTCGCAGGCAAACGCGCCGCTGGCAGATACACAGGTGCTGTGGCGCGCCCTGCAGTATGCCGCGACTTTCGGCTATCCGGTCTGGCTGCGCGCTGAGGACGCGTGGCTGGCCAAGGGCGGCGTAGCGCACGATGGCGAGGTGGCGACGCGCCTAGGCCTGCCGGGTATCCCGCCCTTCGCCGAGACCATCGCGCTCGCGACGTTGCTTGAGCTGGTGCGAGCCACGCGGGCCCGGGTGCACGTCTGCCGCCTCTCCACCGCGGGCGGCGTCGAACTCATGCGCCGGGCGAAGCATGAGGGTCTCCCGGTAAGCTGCGACGTCGCAGTACATCATGTGCACCTCTGCGACATGGACCTCGGCTACTTCGACTCGCACTGCCGCCTCGAACCTCCGCTTCGCAGCCAGCGCGATCGCGAAGCGCTCTCTCGCGCGCTTGCCGAAGGCGTGGTCGACTGCCTTTGTTCGGACCACACCCCGGTCGACGACGACGGCAAGCATCTCCCGTTCGCGCAGGCCGAGCCCGGCGCGACGGGGCTCGAGCTGCTCCTGCCGTTGGCGTTGAAGTGGGGCGAGGAGCGCCGGCTCGGATTGCCGGCAACCCTTGCGCGCATTACTTCGGAGCCGGCGCGCATTCTCGGCGTCGCTTCGGGACGCCTCGCCGCCGGCGCGCCCGCCGACTTGGCGGTCTTCGATCCGCAAGCACCGTTGCGCATTGCCTCCGAAACGCTGAAAAGCCAAGGCAAGAACACGCCATTTCTGGGCTACGAGCTTGCAGGCCGGGTCCGCTATACGATCGTCGGCGGCAACGTCGCGTACGAAGCATGACAAGACTGGCTCTTTTGATACTGATCCTCGGCCTCGCCGGGTGCGGGACCACAAGCAGACCTGGCGGGTATTACCTGGACGACGGACCACCGGAGAGGCCGCCTGCGGACCTCGATCGCGTGGCCGATGCAGTGCCGCGCATCGAGCCACTGCATAAGTACGCGAACCGCCCGTACAGCGCGCTTGGCCGGGATTATGTGCCGATGACTTCGCTGCAGCCTTTCCGGCAGCGCGGAATGGCAAGCTGGTACGGCAAGCGCTACCACGGCCAGAAGACTTCAAGCGGCGAGGTCTACGACATGTACGCCATGACTGCCGCGCACCCCACGTTGCCCATTCCGAGTTACGCGCGCGTCACCAACCTTGCGAACGGCAGGAGCGTAGTCGTTCGCATCAACGACCGCGGCCCGTTCCGCGGCACCCGCATCATCGACGTCTCGTACGTTGCTGCGCACAAGCTCGGCTTCATTCAGGCTGGACAAGCGCAGGTCGACGTGGAGGCCGTCGTGCCCGGCAGAACCGCGGGCTTATAATCCGCCGCTTTTTCGGCACGCGGATGAGGTTTTTTCTCGCTTTAGTCGCCTGCGCTTCTTTTGGAGTTCAAGCGGCTGCCCCGCAGCCGCCCTCGATCATCGGCAAGTCCTGGGTGCTCGGCGACCTCTCGAGCGGACAGGTGCTCTCCGCCCAGAAAGCGGAGGAGCGCTTCGAGCCCGCGTCGCTCACGAAGATGATGACGGCGTACGTCGTGTTCGCTGCACTGCGCGATAGAAAACTCGCGCTCGACCAGCAGGTAAAGGTGTCGGAGCGCGCCTGGAAGGCCCCGGGAGCTCGGATGTACCTGGAGCCGCGCCGGCCGGTAGCGGTGGAGGAGCTGATCCGCGGCATGGTGGTGCAGTCGGCCAACGACGCCTGCGTCGCGCTCGCCGAGGCGCTTGCCGGAAGCGAGGAGGCTTTCGCCCAGAAGATGAACCGTGAGGCCGAGCGGCTCGGCATGAAGAACACCCGGTTCGTGAATGCCTCAGGGCTACCACACGCCCAGCACTACAGCACCGCTCAGGACCTGTACAACCTCGCCGCCGCGCTGATCCGCGATTTCCCCGACGAGTATGCACAGTACTACTCGCAGAAGGAGTTTCGCTACAACAACATCCCGCAGGTGAATCGCAATCGGCTGCTGTGGATCGACCCGAGCGTCGACGGCGTGAAGACTGGACAGACCGAGGCCGCGGGGTACTGCCTCGTCGCCTCGTCGCGCCGCGGCGGACGGCGCTTGCTGTCGGTGCTGCTCGGCTCAACCTCGGAGGCGACGCGCGCGCAGGAGTCTCTCAAGCTCCTCAATTGGGGATATCAGTTTTTCGACAGCGTTAAGCTCTACGCCGCCGGCGCCGCGGTGCGCTCGCTCGAGGTCTGGAAAGGCGCCTCGCGCAGCGTGGAGGTCGGTGTCGGCGCCGACCTCTTCGTCACTGTGCCGAAGGGCGAGTCGGACCGGCTTAAAGCAGAGCTCGTTTCCCAGCAGCCGCTCGTCGCGCCGCTCGGCAAGGGCCAGCGCGTCGGCGTGCTGCGCGTCACGCACGACGGCAGGCTCTTCGCCGAATATCCGCTCGTTACGCTCGAGCCGGTGGCCATGGCGGGATTCCCCCGGCGCACCTGGGATACACTGCGGTTATGGCTCAAATGACGGTTTTTCTGAACGGCGGGCTCCTGCCGATCGAGCAGGCGACGGTCTCGGTCCTTGACCGCGGCTTCATCTTCGGCGACGGCGTGTACGAGCTCGTGCCGGTGTACTCGCGCGTGCCTTTCCGGCTCGAGGAGCACCTCGCGCGCCTGGAGCGCAGCCTGGGCGAGACCCGCATCCGCAACCCGTACTCGCGCGCGCAGTGGCGTGCGCACATCTACGCGCTGATCGATGCGCAGCCCTTCGAGGACCAAGGCATCTACTTCCAGGTCACCCGCGGCGTCGCGAAGCGCGATCATGCATTTCCGGCCAACGTGGAACCGACGGTGTTCATGATGTCGAACCCTCTGGTGAACCCGCAGCCGGCGCAGGTCGAGAAGGGCGCTTCGGCGGTGAGCGCGCAGGACTACCGCTGGCTCCGCTGCGACATCAAGTCGATCTCGCTCATCGGCAACTGCCTGCTGCGGCAGATTTCCGCCGAAGCGGGCGGGGCGGAGACGATTCTCTTCCGCGAGGGGAAGCTGACCGAGGCCTCGGCTTCGAACGTTTTCATCGTGAAGCGCGGCGTGATCCAGTCGCCGCCGAAGTCGAACCTCATCCTCCCCGGCATCACATACGACGTGGTGGTCGAACTTGCGCGTGCGAACGGCCTGCCGCTGGAATTCAAGGACATCCCGGAAGCCGACGTGCGCGCCGCGGACGAGCTCTGGGTCAGCTCCTCGTCCAAGGAGGTGCTCGCTATCGTGGAGCTCGACGGCGAGCGCATCGGCGATGGGCGCCCCGGCCCCGTGTTCCGCCGCATGTTCCAGCTCTATCAGGAGTTCAAGCAGAAGGTCATGCGCGCCGGCAAGCGCGAGGCCGTATCGGCTTAAGAGGCTCGGCCGTGCCGGTCGTAGCGGATGGCTCGCCTTTAGCGTTTCCTTGCGATTTTCCGATCAAGGTCATGGGCCGCAAGCAGCCGCGCTTCGTGCAGTCGGTCACCGGCATCGTGCGCAAGCACGCGCCTGACTTCGACGCCGCGACAGTCGAGATGCGCCCGAGTCGCCAGGGAAAGTATCTGAGCGTCACCTGCGTGGTGCGCGCCATCTCGCGCGAGCAACTCGACGCCCTCTACCAGGAGCTGTGCGACCATCCCGACGTGGTCATGGTCCTATGACCGTCGTCGACCACATCGTCGTCCGGCGGCTCGGCCGCGCGGATTATTTCGCTACCTGGGAAGCCATGCGCTCGTTCACCCGGGCGCGCGACGACTCGACTCCCGACGAGCTCTGGGTGCTCGAGCACCCGCCGGTCTACACGGTGGGGCAGGGCGCGCCGATTCCGTTAATCCACAGCGACATTCCGGTCATCAAGACCGACCGCGGCGGTGATATCACATACCACGGCCCGGGGCAGGTCGTGATCTACACGCTTGTGGACCTTGCACGGCGCTCGATCAAGGTCAAGCGCTTCGTGTGGTTGCTTGAGCAGGCGGTGATCGACCTGCTCTGCGGGCGCGCCGAGCGCAAGACCGGCGCGCCGGGCGTGTACGTCGACGGGGCGAAGATCGCGGCGCTCGGCATCCGCGTCGTGCGCGGCCGCGCTTATCACGGCGTGGCGCTCAATGTCGACATGGAGCTCTCGCCGTTCTCGGCCATCGATCCCTGTGGCTATCCGGGACTGCGTATGACGCAAATGAAGGACCTGGGTTTTGCCGAGACGCCGGCAACCGTGGCTTCCTGCTTGTGTCAAATTCTGGTTGAAAAGCTCGATGCGTGAAGCTGGCGTAAAGGAAAAAGGCGCCCGCAAGACGATCCGCATCGTTCCGCGTGCGCCGCTGCCGAAGCCGGCGTGGATCCGCGTGCGCGCCGCGAGCCCGAACTCGCGCTTCTACGAGATCAAGCATATCCTGCGTGAACAAAAGCTGCACACTGTGTGCGAAGAAGCGTCGTGCCCGAATATTGCCGAGTGCTTCGGCAAGGGCACGGCAACTTTCATGATCCTGGGCGACATCTGCACGCGCCGCTGCCCGTTCTGCGACGTTGCGCATGGCCGGCCACTCGCTCCCGACGCCGAAGAGCCGCGGCATCTCGCTGAAACGATCTCGCGTCTCGGCCTGAAATACGTGGTCATTACCAGCGTCGACCGCGACGACCTGCGCGACGGCGGCGCACAGCACTTCGTGGACTGCATTCGTTTCGTGCGACATGCCGCCCCGCACACGACGGTCGAAGTGCTGGTGCCCGACTTCCGCGGGCGGCTGGAGCGCGCGCTCGATATCCTGAAGGCGGTGCCGCCGGACGTCATGAACCACAACCTGGAAACCGTGCCGCGGCTCTACCGCAAGGCGCGCCCGGGCGGCGACTATGAGCACTCGCTGCGCTTGCTCCAGGAGTTCAAGAAGCTGCACCCGGCCGTGCCTACCAAGTCAGGCCTGATGGTCGGGCTCGGCGAGACGGACGACGAGATCCTCGCGGTCATGCGCGACCTGCGCGCCCACGAGGTCGACATGCTGACGATCGGGCAGTACCTCCAGCCCTCGCCGCATCATTTGCCAGTGGAGCGCTACGCCGAGCCTCGGGTTTTTTCTCTTTTTGAGAGAGAAGCGGTGAGCCTCGGGTTCCGGCATGCCGCGGTCGGCGCGCTTGTGCGCTCGTCGTACCACGCGGACCAGCAGGCGCACCAGGCCGGGGTCTAGGAGGTGAGAGCGGTCGTGGTCGCCGCAAGACAACTATGCCCGCGGCAAGAGTGACCAGCCCGCCGATAATCCTCGCCTTGTGAGAAGCGCGATTCTCGCAGCGTTCGTGGTGACGTTGGCCGCTCCGGCCGCAGCCCAGCTGGAGGGGCTGACGCAGCGCGAGGCGCTTGCCGGCCTGCAGACGGCGCTCGAGCGCGGCGCGCGCAGCGCGGTAGCGACGCTCGGCCAGTTCGACGGCTTCCTCGGCAATCCGCATGTCCGGATCCCGCTGCCCGACTCGCTCGCGCGGACCGAAAGGCTCGCCCGCCGGCTCGGCTTCGGAGCCGAAGCCGACGAGCTCGTCGTCGCCATGAACCGCGCCGCCGAGGCCGCGATGCCCGAGGCGCGCACGCTCCTGGTCGACGCGGTGAAGAAGATGAGCATCCAGGACGCCAAGGCCATCCTCACCGGCGGCGACACCGCCGCGACGCAATACTTTCGGAAAACGAGCCACGCTGCGCTTCACGACCGCTTTCTGCCCGTCGTGAAGTCCGCGACCGAGAAAGTCGGCGTCGCCCAGCGCTACCGCGAGCTCGCGCAGCCGGCGGCCGCGTTCGGCCTGGTCAAGGCCGAGGCCGCGGATCTCGACGAATACGTGACGCTCAAGGCGCTCGACGGCCTCTATTTCATGTTGGGTGAGGAAGAGAAGAAGATTCGCAAGGACCCGGTTGGCACCGGCAGCGCGATCCTGCGCCGGGTTTTCGGCGCGCTTTAGTGCGCCTTGTCCCAGTTGTTTCCTACACCCACCTCCACGACGAGAGGGACGTCCAGCTTCGCGACGGACTGCATGAGCTCCGGAACACTCGCTCTAACGGTCTGGAGTTCGTTGTCGGGAACTTCGAATACGAGCTCGTCGTGCACCTGCATGATCAGAAGGGCCTTGAGCTCTTCCTTGTCGAGGAAGTTCTGGACCGCGATCATGGCGAGCTTGATGAGGTCCGCGGCCGTGCCCTGCATTGGCGCATTGATCGCCGCGCGCTCTGCGGCCTGGCGCCTTACCGGCGCGCCGCTCTTTAGCTCAGGGAGCCACAACCGCCGGCCGAACACGGTCTCGACATAGCCGAGCTCGCGCGCGCGGGCGCGCGTCTCGTCCATGTAGCGCTTGGCACCGGGGTAGCGCGCAAAGTAGCGCTCGATGTAGGTCTGGGCAGTCGAGCGGTCGATGCCGAGGTTCTGCGCCACGCCGAAGGACGACATGCCGTAGATCAGGCCGAAGTTGATCACCTTGGCGACGCGGCGCTGATCGGGATCGACCTGGGACAAAGGTACACCGAAGACTTCGGCGGCGGTCGCGCGGTGGATGTCTTCCCCTTCGGCGAACGCGCGCCGCAGGTTCGGATCGCCCGAAAGGTGCGCCATGATCCTCAACTCGATCTGCGAGTAGTCCGCCGAGACGATCTTCGCGCCCGGCGGCGCGATGAAGCATTCGCGGATGCGGCGGCCGGCCGGGGTGCGGATCGGGATGTTCTGCAGGTTGGGCTCGTTGGACGAGAGCCTGCCAGTGACCGCGGTGATCTGCGAGTACGTGGTGTGCACACGGCCGGTGCGCTCGTTGATGCTCTTCGGCAGCTTGTCGGTGTACGTGGACTTGAGCTTGGAGAGCGCGCGGTGCTCGAGGATAAGCCGCGGCAGCGGGTGGTCGAGCGCGAGCTCGGC
>DATFEI010000026.1:0-11112 GCA_035251315.1 Burkholderiales bacterium
GAGAACGCGCCACCCGGGCTCCAAGGTTGCGGCATTGCCCTGCACGAACCGTCCGCCGAGCTTCTCGAATAGCTGCAGGTACGCAAGCGCCACGGCCTGCGGATCGACCGCCGCGATCGGATCGGTCCAGTGGACCGCGCCCACGAGCACCGGCGCTAGATGCGGTTCCTTCTCTTGAATCTGCTTCTGATTCAAGAGCACCGAGTTGATGCCGAACTCGCCCCGCCAGCGCTCGGCTTCCGCGAAGCGCAGGTCGCGCTCACGCTCGGTGCGGAAGATCTTCATCCATCCCGTGCGCCGGAAAAGGTCTGTCGCACTCGCCTCGGCGGCGAGAGCATCGTGCTCGGCGATGCAGTGCTCGATCAGCTTCGCGTAAAGGTGAGCGATCGCGCGGTGCCGCGCGGGCCGCGAATGCTTCCAGTAGAGCCACAGGAACGGCGCGATGCGCGGGATCGCGGAAGGATGGTAGTGAGCGTCGATCGTACGGTTGAAGCTGTAGCGCAGGAGCGCGCCAAAGTCGTGCGGGAAGCCGTACGGGTAGACGCCTTCGCGCTGCACGAGGCCCGCGTTGCCGAACGATGTTTCCTCGGCCGTCCCACGTCGGTCGACGAGCACGGTGGCGCGGCCGCGCTTCTGCAGGTGCAGAGCGACGCAGACGCCGACGATGCCGGCGCCAAGGACCAGCGCGTCAGCGGAGGAGTTCTTCTGCAGGGAAATACGACGCCTTCATCGCGGCGGCGACTTCGTGGTGGGTCACCTTGCCGCGCGCGACGTTGAGACCGTTCCTGAGATGCGGATCGTCGGCGAGCGCGCGCCTCCACCCCTTGTCGGCGAGCGCGAGCACGAAAGGCAGCGTGGCGTTGTTGAGCGCATAGGTCGATGTGCGCGGCACCGCGCCCGGCATGTTGGCCACGCAGTAATGCACTACGCCGTCGACCATGTAGGTCGGATCGGCGTGCGTCGTCGGGCGCGAGGTCTCGAAGCAACCGCCCTGATCGATGGCGATGTCGACCACGACCGCGCCCTGCTTCATCTGCTTCACCATCGCACGGCTCACGAGCTTCGGCGCGGCCGCGCCGGGAACGAGCACCGCGCCGATCACAAGGTCGGCCGAAAGAACGTGGCTCTCGACCGTGTCCCGGCTCGAATGCACCGTGACCACGCGCGCCCCGAATTCCTTTTCTATGTTCCGGAGAACCTCTATCGAGCGGTCCAGCGCATAAACCCGCGCGCCCGTGCCCACCGCCATGCGGATCGCGCTCGTTCCGGCGACGCCCGCGCCGAGCACGGTAACCTTTGCCGGCGGCACCCCCGGAACGCCGCCGAGCAGGATCCCCATGCCGCCGCGCTCCTTCTCCAAGCAGCTTGCGCCGACTTGCACCGACATGCGGCCCGCGACCTCCGACATCGGCGCGAGTAGCGGCAGCCCGCCTCGCGGGCTTGTGACCGTTTCGTACGCGATGCAGATTGCACCGCTTCGCAGCAGGCCCTCGGTCTGCTCCGGATCCGGCGCGAGGTGCAGATAGGTGAAGAGCACCTGCCGCTCCTGCAATCTCGCGCGCTCCGCGCCCTGGGGCTCCTTCACCTTGACGATGAGCTCCGCCTTCCAGGGGTCGCCGATCCGCGCGCCGGCTTTCTCGTAAACGGCATCCGTGGCGCCGATTCCCGTGCCGGCGCCTTTTTCCACGATGACCTGATGGCGATGAGATACCAACTCACGCACCGACGTCGGGGTGAGGCCGACGCGGTACTCGTGCGTCTTGATTTCTGTCGGGACGCCGATGATCACAAGCGCTTCACCTTGCCCAGGGCCTCGGGGATCGACGTCTGCTCCCCGAGCTCGATTTTCGCGATCTGATTGCGGTGCACCTCGTCCGGGCCGTCGGCGAAGCGCAGCGTTCGCGCGTGCGCGTACGCTTCGGCGAGGCCGAAGTCGTCCGAAACGCCGCCGCCGCCGTGCACCTGGATCGCCCAGTCGATCACCTGCAAGGCGACGTTCGGTGCGAACACCTTGATCATGGCGATCTCCTTCTTCGCCGCCTTGTTGCCCACGGTGTCCATCTTCCATGCCGCGTTCAGCACCATGTGGCGCGCCGCGTCGATCATGATTCGCGACTCGGCGATGCGCTCGCGCGTCACGCCCTGATCGGCGACGGGCCTCCCGAAAGCGACGCGCTCGGAAGCCCGCCGGCACATTTTCTCGAGCGCGCGCTCCGCCTGGCCGATGAGCCGCATGCAGTGATGGATGCGGCCCGGCCCGAGGCGCCCCTGCGCGATCTCGAAGCCGCGTCCCTCGCCAAGCAGGACATTGGACGCCGGCACGCGCACGTCCTTGAGCTCGATCTCCATGTGGCCGTGCGGTGCGTCCTCATAGCCGAACACCGCGAGGTGGCGCAGGATCTTCACGCCCGGCGTCTCGGCCGGCACGAGCACCATCGACTGCTGGCTGTGGCGCGACGGATTGTCGGGATCGGTCTTGCCCATCACGATGTGGATCTTGCAGCGCGGGTCGCCGGCGCCGCTCGACCACCACTTCACGCCGTTGATGACATAGTCATTGTGCTGACGAGTGATTCTGGTCTGGATGTTCGTTGCATCCGAGGAGGCGACGTTCGGCTCGGTCATGAGGAAAGCCGAGCGGATCTTTCCTTCGAGCAGCGGCTCGCACCACTCGCTGATCTGCTCGGGCGTACCGTACTTGAGCAGCGTCTCCATGTTGCCGGTGTCCGGCGCCGAGCAGTTGAAGACTTCGGGCGCCCAGCTCACGCGCCCCATGATCTCGCAGAGCGGCGCGTACTCCAGGTTCGTGAGCGTGCCGCCATGGGTCTTGGGCCGCCACAGGTTCCACAGGCCCGCGGCGCGCGCCTTGGGCTTGAGCTCTTCGATGATCGGCACCACTTCCCAACGGTTCTTGCTTCTGACATGAGCATGCCATTTGTGCTCGTTCGGATAGATATGCTCGGCCATGAAGCGAGCGAGCTTCTCCCGCAGCTCCTGCACCTTGGGCGAATAGTCGAAGTTCATGCTGCCCTCCTCAAAATTTTCTCGACCTGCTGCCAGCCGAGCTGCGCCATGGGCTTCGCGCGCATGCCGGCGTCGCGCGCGTGCACGCTCGCCGCGGTGCCGTCCACCACGCGCTTCATGATCCCCTGCAGGATCGCGGCGATGCGAAAAAGGTTATAGGCCAGATAAAAGTCCCAGTGCGTGGGATTGATCTCGCGCTGCCCGGTTCTCTCGCAGTACTTCCTGACGTAATCCGCCTCGCTCGGAATCCCGAGCGCTGGCAGATCCAGGCCCGCGATCCCGCGAAACTGCCCCGGCGGGATATGCCAGCTCATGCAGTGGTAGGCGAAGTCGGCGAGCGGATCGCCGAGCGTGGAGAGCTCCCAGTCGAGCACCGCGAGGATGCGCGTCTCGGCTGCGTGGAAGATCGCGTTGTCCAGGCGATAGTCGCCGTGCACGACGGTAGTCGCCGCGCTCGGCGGGATGTTCTTCGGCAGCCACGCGATCAGGTTGTCCATGGCCTCGATGCGCTCGGTTTCGGAGGCCTGGTACTGCTTGGTCCAGCGCGCGATCTGTCGCTCGATGTAGTTTCCGGGCTTGCCAAAATCCTCGAGACCAATCTCGCGGTAATCGAGCGAATGAAGTCTTGCTATGACCTTGTTGAGCTCGTCCCAGATCGCGCCGCGTTCGGCCTTCGTCATCCCGGGCAGCGACTGGTCCCACAGCACGCGTCCCTCGACATAGTCCATCACGTAGAACGCCGTGCCGATTACCGAGTCGTCCTCGCACAGCACATGCGGGCGCGCCACAGGAAAACCGACTTTGTGGAGCGCTGCGATCACGCGGTATTCGCGGTCCACCGCGTGCGCTGACGGGAGCAATTTGCCCGGCGGCTTGCGTCTCAATACGAAACCACGGCCGTCCGCCGCCGTGAGCTTGTAGGTTGGATTGGACTGGCCGCCCTTGAACTGCTCGAGCGTGCTTATTCTGAAGCCGAGGAATTTCTCGAGCCGCCCAACATCGATGCGGTGTCGTTCCTCGACGGGCTTGGTGCCGATGAACTGCTCGAACATGCCGGCAAAAGCTTACCTCAGGACTTCCGCTTTGGAGCGATGCGCAGCCAGAAGGTGACCGGGCCGTCGTTCACGAGGCTCACCTGCATGTCGGCGCCGAAGCTTCCGGTTTGCACGCGCGGCGACCAGTCGTGCAGTGTCTCGACGAAGCGGTTGAAGAGCCGCTCGGCTTCCGCCGGCGTCGCCGCGCTCGAGAAGCTCGGACGCAGGCCGCTCGTGGTGTCGGCGGCGAGGGTGAACTGCGGCACGGCGAGGATCTGACCTCGCACGTCCTTGAGCGACAGGTTCATCTTGCCCGCGTCGTCGGCGAACACGCGATAGCTCGCAACGCGCTCGGCAAGGAGGCGCGCTTCGAGCTCGGTGTCGCCGCGCTCGACGCCGACCAGCGCAACGATGCCGGCGCCTATGACGCCGACGGGCTCGCCCGCGACCTTCACGTCGGCGCCGGTAACGCGCTGGATCAGCGCGATCAAGCGATGATGTCGGGAATCAGGCGCGCGCGCAGACGCTGGATCTGGTCCTTGAGGAGAAGCTTGCGCTTCTTCAGGCGGCGCAGCTGAAGCTGATCCTGCGCCGGATCGACGACAAGGCGTCCGATGACGTCGTCGAGGTCGTGGTGCTCGACCTCGAGCGCCTGCAGGCGCTGGCGGATTTGGGCTTTTTCCTCTTCGGTCGGGTGAGTCTCGATCACGCCGTGAATGACATCATGCCGATGGCGGGAATCCTATCCCTATAGCCCCTGCTGCGAAAGCCCTCCCCCTGGCGCCGTATCGACTACGGCGCGGCCAGTCGAGTCCCGACTACCGTCGAGTCCCCGACCCTAGTAAGTCTTGGACGGACGGAAGTACTCGATACGGTCGATCGATCGCACCGTCACGTCCCTTACGCGCGTTCCCTGCAGCACTTTGAGCGGCACGGCGGTTCCCGCCGCGCCCCGCCCCCATACCTTGCGGTAGAAGTCGGCGAGTGTCGTCACCTCCTCGGCGCCGACTGCGAGCACGATGTCGCCGCTCTTGAGACCCGCGCGCGCCGCCGGCCCGTCCGGCGAGACGCGCCCGACGAACAGCCGCCCCCTCACCTCGTCGGCATTGATTCCAAGCCACGGGCGCGCAGGGCCGTTGCGCCTGCCCTTCGCGATCAAGTCCTCGAGGATCGGCTTCAACAGGTCGATCGGCACGAACATGTTGCCCGGGGACTGGGTGCCCGGGCCGCCCGCGTCGGGAACGATGAGCGAGCCTATGCCGAGCAGCTCGCCTTTCGCGCCGATGAGCGGCGCGCCCGACCATTCCATTACCGGCGGGTAAGTGAAGATCGCAGAGTCGAGCAGGTATTCCCAGCTTCCCGAGAACGCTCGCCGCGACACGACGTACACAAGCGTCGGGCTGTCGCGCGCGCCCGCCGTGACCGCCATCGCCGGTTCGCGCTCTCCAAGCGCAGCCGAATCCCCTAGCGGCAGCGGCTTCGCCGGCATTGCGCCGACGATCTTCAGCACGGCGAAGCCCGACGCATGGTCGTACGCCGCCACCGTCGCTGGCAGCGTGCGCCCGTCGGCACCAGTCACCTGGACTGACTCCGCTTCGATCACGAGGTAACCGATGGTGAGCGCGTAGCCGCTGCGCACCAGTACGCCGGTTCCCTGGCGCTGCAGGCCGAGCGTCTCCGCGCTGCGCGCGTTCGCCTGGATCTTCGCGCTCACGCCCACGACGGCGTTCAGCATTTCGTCAGGCTTGTCTTGCGCGAATGCCGGCGCTGCCGACAAGGTGAAAATGAGCAGTAATCCACGGATCATCGGCACTGGACGCATGGCCGCCCCCTCTGCGGCGATCATGCGCCTGTTCCAGCAGAACGCGCAATGCTCGGGAGAGAAGTACTATTCGCTTGTCCCATGTTCCTGACCGTGCTCTGCGGCACGTTGGCTTTCGGCGCAGGTTTGCTGGCCGCGGCGAGCTATGGCGATGGAGCGCTGGTGGCGGCGAGAACCGCGGCGCTCACGATCGGTTGGCTTCTCCTCCTTGCTACCGTAATCGGCGTGCACGGCATGCGGCGCGCGAGGCCGCCTGAGCTCGGCGCGACCGCGGTAGTGACCGCGGTAGTTTTTGTATCCTCAACCGCAGTGCTTTACCTCTCCTACTTTAACTGGGTCGAGCTGCCAAAGGCTGCGATGCCGCACGCAGTGGTCGAGCTACTGATCGAGATCGACACGGACGTAAAGCTGATCCGCACCGACGCGCTTTCCGCAAGCGCGATGCGGGCCAGTTTCCCGGTGGTGACGAGGCTCGCCATGCCGCAGCCTGCAAAGGACTCGCCTCCACCGCTGATGCACAAGCCGCCGCGGCCCACGGAGGAAGTGGCGGACTCATGCTCCTCGTTCGGCGGCGTCGAGGCGCTGCAGTGCAGGCGCTGCGGTGGCAAGCGTGGACTGTCGTGGGTCGCGTGCCAGGAAAGCGCACGGCTGGAGTATTGCCAGGGCCGGTATGCGGACGAAGCAGCCTGCCCTTCGCCGATACCGGCGTCTTATCCCGGATAAGCAGCGGCAGGCTGCGCGAGCGGGTGCTCCATGGCGTGGAGGACCAACTCGATCCGCTTATTGATTCCGAGCTTGCCGTAGATCGAGCTTAGGTGGTTGCGCAGCGTGTGTTCGCTAAGGTGCAGCGCTTCCGCAATAACCTTGTTCGGCGCGCTTTTTTGACGCACAACGGCCGCTACCACTTTGCGCTCGGCGGCAGTGAGGCTAGCGTGAGCCGGCTGTTCGCTTTGGGCTCTTTGCCGGCGGGAAAGAGTCTGCAGGACTCTACCGATCACGGCCCTGTCGAGCCACGGCTCGCCCGCATGCACCCGGGCAACGGCTTTGAGAATCATCTCGGCTGGCTCCGATTTATGGATGACGCCGCGCGCGCCCGCAACAACGGCACGCTCGTGCGCGGCGCGGTCGCGAACACCGGTAAGAATGAGCACTGCCGCCTGGCTCGTTAGGTGGGGCAGAAGATCGAACCCGTTTTCGCTGCCGAGCTCGAGGTCGAGCAGGACGACATGGGGTCGGTGTTTTTCCATGGCGGCAAGCGCTTCGCTATGGCAGGTCGCTATATCTGCCAGCTCGAGCTCTGGACGCGCAGATTCAATGAGCTTTGCTAATCCCCAGAGAACGCAACGGTGATGGTCAACAAGCAATACCCTGATTGGCTGAGTAGCGAAAATGGACACAAGTCTCCCCGGACAGTTGTGGTAACGGGCCGTCGCCATTTCTCGGTCGTGTGCTTATCGACGGCGGGCATGAACGCTACCAGCCCTTAGCCACTTCGCGGCTGCGTTTGGCAACTTCTTTCAAACGCAGGTCACGGCTTTCGATGCGTCAGCGTTACTTAAGTCAGCCATTGTGAGCGCCGCAAATAAATGGGCACGGCGCGACAGGTTCTGACAACGGCTGTTTAGAGTCCGGGCATGCCGGCAGCGGGTCCCATGCTCGCAACGCCACGCAGCTCTTGACGAGACGGTCGACGGCGACGTTCCAAGATCGCCAGCGCATGGATACACGTGCCGAACGGCGGCGGACGTGTGCCATCCAACCATGCATCTAGTTCTGTCAGGTCTATCTCGAGAAGGGCGGCGAGCTTTTCTTCTCCGCCTGTCGCGTTGGCCGCCGTCCGCAGAACTTCCCTGGGGGAAATAGCTTCGTCGTTCATGGCTATTCGCCGCCGAGTTTATTGTGGATCCAAAGCGTGGCTCACTTCCCGCTCTTCGTCTGTCGCCGACGAGCGCCGAGCGTTGTCACTGAGCGCTCGACACGGGGGAGGTCTAGCCGAGCAACTTCGTAGCCGTTCCTAATTCCGTCTTCGTCCTGCGGAAGCCGGGTTTAGATCGGCTTGCGTGATTCGATTGCCGTTCACGAACAACCGCCCGTGCGTGCGGCCGTAGCGATCTTTGCCGCCGCGCTGGATCACGACTTCACCGAACTGGATCCGACGCTGCAAGCGCTGGCGCGCCAGCTCATCTACTACCAGTGTGTTGAGCCCCTCGATGCGGACGCGTTCGCTTCCGCATTGCAGTGTGCCGCCGTCGATGGCTACGCACCGCTCCCTCGCCCAGGCATCGGCCCCCAACAGCAGCATGACGGCGGCGAGTGACACGGCGCGAGCGAACATGGCGAGATGGTGCGCGGTGGAGCGCCGGTCTGGAAGGCAATATTGCGCAGCCAGCGGGCTTTGCGGAGGGAGCTAGCCGAAGCACGGACAAGGGCGGAAAATGGGACTGCACGTGCCATTCGGCGGCACTGTGCCATTCATTGATCGTTGTGACTTCAGCTAATTAAACAGAGGAGGCGGTCTATGAAGACGGTGAAAATTGCGGCAATCGGTCTTACTGTGGGACTCGGCGGGTTGACGGCAGCCCCAGCCGCCGCGCAAGAGTATACGGCGGTAATGCAGCGCGACATCAAATGGCAAGACGCACCATCCATCGGGCCCGGTGCGAAGACCGCGGTCATCGACGGCGATCCCAAGTCGTCTGGACCGTTCGTCATGCGTCTCAAGCTTCCGCCGAAGACGACAATAGGGGTGCATACCCACCCGACTACGGAAAGCGTCACGGTTCTCTCAGGCACCCTGTACTTTGCTGCAGGCGATAAGCTGGATCCCAAAGCTGCCAAAACATTCGGCCCGGGCAGCTTTTTTTCGATCGGACAAGGCAAGCCGATGTTTGCCTACACGACGGATAAGGAGGTGACGCTCCAACTCCACGGGAATGGACCTTGGGGGATCACGTATCTGGACGCCAAGGACGCGGCGAAGAAGAAGTAGAGCATTGCGCTGCACGGGTGGCGGGCGCTACCTGTGCAGCGCGCTTCACAAATCGCCAAGCTCACGCATGACAGAAACTGCCGACTATGGTTCTGCTTAGCTGGAATGTGCAGTGGTGCCGCGGCATGGACGGCCGCGTCGACCCGAAGCGCATCGCCGCCGAGGCAAGGCGGCTCGCCAGCCCGGACGTGATCTGCCTGCAGGAGCTCGCGCGCAACTTCCCCGAGATGGAAGGCAGCGCAGGCGAGGATCAGGTCCTGGAACTGATGCGAAACCTGGCAGGCTACGAAGGGTTTTTCGCTCCGGCGGTCGATGTTCCCGGGAAAAGGGGGCGGCGGCGCTTCGGCAACGTCGTGCTCACGCGGCTTCCGGTGGGACGGGTCATGCGTCATCAGCTTCCGTGGCCCGCGGCGCCCGACGTGCAAAGCATGCCGCGCGCCGTAGTCGAAGTGGTGGTCGAGTCGGAGTTTGGGCCGCTGCGCGTGATGACCACGCACCTCGAGTACTACTCGGCGCAGCACCGCGGCGCGCAGATAGAACGTCTGAAGGAGATCCATCTGGAAGCATGTGCTCCGCATCTGCACGTCGACGAGGCTGGGAGCTACCAGTCGTACGAGAGGGGAAAAAGCGCGATCGTGTGCGGCGACTTCAATCTCAAGCCCGAGGATCCGCTTCACCGCAAGATGCTCGATTCCGGCTTCGTGGACGCCTGGGTGGCTATGAATCCGGGCAAACCGCGCCAGCCGACGTTCCATCTCTACGACGGCGAGCCGCCGTACTGTTGTGACTATGTGTTCGTAACGCCGGAGCTCGTGCCCCGGCTGCGCTCCATTCGCATTGACGCCGAGACGAAAGCCTCGGACCACCAGCCGGTAATCCTGGAAATCCAGTAATGCAAGTCGAAAAACTCGCCGACGCTCTCGGCGCCGAAGTCCGCGGCTTCGATCTCTCGCAGCCGATCGCGCCGCAGCTCTTCGCGCAGATCCGTGCCGCGTGGCTCGAGCACATGGTGCTGCGCTTCCGCGGCCAGAAGCTCACCGATCTCGAGCTCCTCGCCTTCAGCCGCAACTTCGGCGAGCTCGATCCGCCGGGGCCCAACCCGCTCGGGCGGCCGTTCCTTCCCGACCATCCCGAGATGAACGTGATCTCGAACATCAGCGAGGGCGGCGTGCCGATCGGCGGGCTGGGCGACGGCGAAGCAATCTGGCACGCCGACATGACCTACGTCGAGCGCCCGCCGATGGCCGCCATCCTGTACGCGATCGAGATTCCGCCCGCGGGCGGCGATACCTACTGGGCGAACATGGTCCTTGCCTACGAAGCGCTTCCGGCGGCGCTCAAGCGCCGCGTCGAAGGCCTCGAAGCCGTGCACGACGCGACCTACAACAGCGCCGGCGCCATGCGCAAGGGCTACAACGACGTCACCGATCCGCGCACCGCGCCTGGCGCACGCCATCGGCTCGTGCGCACGCACCCGGAGACCGGACGCCGCAGCCTGTTCCTGGGTCGGCGGCGCAACAGCTACATCGTCGGCCTCGAGCTCGAGGAGAGCGAGCGGCTCCTCGACGAGCTGTGGCGGCACGCCACGCAGCCGCAGTTCACGTTCCGACAGCAGTGGCGCGTCGGCGACGTCATGGTCTGGGACAACCGCTGCACGCTGCACCGGCGCGACGCCTTCGACCCGGGCGCGCGGCGGCTGCTGCGCCGCACGCAGATCAGGGCTTCCCTGTAACCCTCCGGCGCAGTCCCTCGATGCGCGCGCGGTTCACGCCGAAATCGCGCCGCCCCAGGCGCGAGGCCGAGCGCACCTGGACCGCAGTGCCGTCGAAAAAGAATTCAACGTCGTCCACGAAGCCGAGCAGGCGGCTGCGAAACTCCGCGTACAGGTAGTTCGGACGCGCGATCACGATGCGCGTCCGAGGAAGCGCTACCACCGCTTTCTTCACCTCTTCGAGGCCTGACTTTAGCGGCAGAATGTAGTGTTCGCGGTCGGAAGGATCGGCCTGAGAGCAAACGCAGTTCGGCGTTCGCCGGCACGGCGCGAGCCGACCGTCCTTTACTCCCAGGTTGGTCGGGCGACGCCAGTCGAACACCGGGATCCCCTAGAGATCCTTCGGTTCCGGCGGAAAGCGCGGTTCCCTCTTCTCGCGCAGCGAGGCGAGGCCCTCTTTCACCTCAGGGCCGGTGAACCCCATCATTTCGAGCGCAAGCGAGGCATCGAACGCCGGCCCCGCCATGCGTAG
>DATFEI010000021.1:0-5044 GCA_035251315.1 Burkholderiales bacterium
AGGACGTCGAGGATGCCGGTGTCGCCGCGCGCGAGGCGACGCTCGGCTTCCTGCTCGAGCGCCGCAATCCAGTCGCCGGCGCCGGCCGCGGCGTCGCCAGGGACCTGGGTGCGGAACTCGGGCGGCAGGTTGGCGAGATCGATCACCTGCCCCGGCGCCATCACGGTAAGCCAGTGGCAAAGGTTCTCGAGCTGGCGCACGTTGCCCGGAAACTCGAGGCGCGAGATATGCGCCAGCGCTTCGTCGGCGATGCGCTTGGGCTCGACGCCGAGCTGCTGCGCGCTGCGCGCGAGGAAATGCTTCGCCAATAGCGGGATGTCCTCGGCGCGCTCACGCAGGCTCGGCAGCCGCAGACGGATGACGTTGAGGCGGTGGTAGAGGTCCTCGCGGAACGTTCCTTCGCGTACGCGCTGCTCGAGGTTCTGATGCGTGGCGGCGATCACGCGGACGTTGACCTTGATCTGCTGGTGGCCACCGACCCGATAGAAGGTGCCGTCGGAAAGCACGCGCAGCAGCCGCGTCTGCAGCTCGGCCGGCATGTCGCCGATTTCGTCCAGGAAGAGCGTCCCGCCCTCGGCCTGCTCGAAGCGGCCGCGGCGCTGCTGCTGAGCGCCGGTGAACGAGCCGCGTTCATGGCCGAAGAGCTCGGACTCGAGGAGATCCTTCGGCATCGCGGCGGTGTTGATGGCGATGAACGGCTGCTGTGCACGCGCACTATGGCGGTGCAGGGCGCGCGCGACGAGTTCCTTCCCGGTTCCCGACTCGCCCGTAATGAGGACGGTCGCGCTCGATTGCGAAAGCCGGCCGATGGCCCGGAAGACTTCCTGCATGGCGGGCGCCTGGCCAAGAATTTCCGTTTCCGGAAGAGGTTCGTTGGCCTGGGTGTCGCGCCTTCTCTCCTCGAGCGCGCGCCGGATGAGGTCGACCGCCTGGTCGACGTCGAAAGGCTTGGGCAGATACTCGTATGCGCCGCCCTGGAACGCTGCGACGGCACTGTCGAGGTCGGAGTACGCCGTCATCACGATGACAGGCACCGCGGGATAGCGCTGCTTCACCGCTTGCAGAAGCTCGAGACCCGAGCGCCCCGGCATACGGATGTCGGAGACGAGTACCTCGGGCATCGCGCCCGAGAGTGCGTCGAGCGCCTCCTGGGCGGACGAGAATGAGTTGTAGGCGATGCCTTCCCGGCTGAGCGCCTTCTCGATCACCCAGCGGATGGAACGGTCGTCGTCGACGATCCAGACCGGTTTCATCTTATCGGCAGCAGGATCCTGAATATCGTTCGGCCCGGCCGCGACTCGAACTCGATGACGCCGTGGTGGTAGTGCACGAACGTCTGAGCGAGCGAGAGTCCTAGGCCGGAGCCGCCTTCCCTGCCCGAAACAAGCGGATTGAAGATCCGATCCTGGATCTCCTCCGGCACGCCCGGGCCGTCGTCGATCACTTGCAATTCTAATGCCAGCTTGTAGCGCTGCTTGAGGATGGTGACCTGCCGGAGGACTCGCGTCCTAAACGTTACGTTCTTGCTGCCGGCCTGCGCGGCGTTGCGCGCGACGTTGAGGACCGCCTGGATGAGTTGCTCGCGGTCGCCCATGATGTCGGGCAGGCTCGGGTCGTAGTCGCGCACGATCTCAACGCCGAATTCGGCTCGCAGAAGGCTGCGCACGCGCTCGAGCACCTCGTGCATCCCGAGCGGTTCGAGCCGAGGGGCGCGGTGCGGCGTGAGCATGCGGTCCATCAGCGTTTGCAGCCGGTCGGCCTCCTTGATAATGACCTGCGTGTATTCGCGCAGCTCCGGGCGTTCGAGCTCACGCTCGAGAAGCTGCGCCGAGCCGCGCAGCCCGCCCAGCGGATTCTTGATCTCGTGCGCGAGGTTGCGGATGAGCTCGCGGTTCGCTTGCTGCTCCGACTCGATGCGCGCCTCGCGCTCGATGCGAAGCTGCTCGCTGATCGGGCGCAGCTCCGCGAGCAGCGCCATGCCGAAAGCGTCGATCCGCGTCACGGTGCACGAGAGCGGCACCGGCTGGCGGCCGGTGCGCACGTAGGTGACGTTGCGCGCCGAGTAATCCCAATGGATGACGCGCGCCTCCTCAAGCGAGCGCTCGAGGTCCGCGCGCTCTGCGAAGAAACCGAGGAAGGGCTGCCCGATCAGGCTGCGCGCGCCCGTAGTCAGCAGGTTCTCGGCCGCCGGGTTGGCGTAGCGCACCGTGAATTCGTCGTCGAGCGCCACCACTGCCGTTGCCAGCAAGTCGAGGCCGGCGAACGAGGCGGCCACTTAGTTCTTCAGGTTCGCGAGCTCGCGCTGAAGCGCTTGGATGTTCTTCTCGTGATTCTGGACCGTGTCCTTGTACGGTTGCAGTCGCTCAAGGACACGCGCGTAGTTGCGCTCGTCGCCGAAGCGCACGGCTTCCTGCTCGGCAAGCGCCTGCTGTGCCTGCCTCAGCGCCTCCTGCTCGGCGGCGAGTTCGCTTTCAAGCACCTTGCGCTGGCGCTCACGCGCGCTCGCGCTTGCTTGCGGCGTCTCGCGCGGAAATCCCGGGGTGCGGGCGGCTTCCGGCCGCGACGGCGCGACGTTGATCTGCCTCGTGACCAACTCGCACTTCTGCTTTTCCGCCTGGCGCCGGTCGTTGGTATAAGTGATCTGCCCTTGCTCGTTGCGGCACTTGAAGACCTCACTGACGCCTTGCTGGGCGTACGCGTTCATGGCCGGCAGGCCAAGCAGCACGACCCCAAACGCCCAAGCGCGGTGCATGCGCCAAGTCTATCAAGGCAATTGGAGACCTGCTGCAAACGGAATTCGGGGTCAGGGTGGAGATACGCAAAACGAGTCACGACCCTGACCCCGAATTGTGCTCTAGGCGGAGTAGTACATGTCGAACTCGACCGGGTGCGTCGTCATGCGGAAGCGGGTGAGCTCCTGCTCCTTCAGCTCGACATACGACTCGAGGAAGTCGTCCGAGAACACCCCGCCGCGTGTGAGGAACGCGTGGTCGTCGCGCAGGCAGTTGAGCGCCTCCTCGAGCGAAGCGCATACATGCGGCACCTTCGCGGCCTCTTCCGGCGGCAGGTGGTACATGTCCTTGTCGATCGGGTCGCCGGGATGGATCTTGTTCTGCACCCCGTCCAGCCCCGCCATCAGCATCGCGGCGAACGCGAGATAGGCGTTCGCGGTCGGGTCGGGGAAGCGCACCTCCACGCGGCGGCCGTTGGGGCTCGATACATACGGGATTCGGCAGGCGGCAGAGCGATTGCGCGCCGAGTACGCGAGATTGATCGGCGCCTCGAAGCCCGGCACCAGGCGTTTGTAGCTGTTTGTCCCCGGGTTGGTGATCGCGTTCAGCGCCTTGGCATGCTTGATGATGCCGCCGATGTAGTGCAGCGCGAGATCGGAGAGCCCGGCGTAGCCGTTGCCGGCGAAGAGGTTCTTGCCGCCCTTCCAGATCGACTGGTGGCAGTGCATGCCCGAGCCGTTGTCGCCGACCACGGGCTTGGGCATGAAGGTCGCCGTCTTGCCGTAGGACGCGGCGGTGTTCCATACCGTGTACTTGAGGATCTGCATCCAGTCGGCGCGCTGCACGAGCGGCGCGAAGCGCGTGCCAATCTCGTTCTGGCCCATCGCGCCAACCTCATGGTGGTGCACCTCGCACTCCACGCCCTGCTGCTCCAGCGCGAGCACCATCGCGTTGCGGATGTCGGCGAGCGTGTCGGTCGGTGCCACCGGGAAGTAGCCGCCCTTCACCGGGGCGCGATGTCCCATGTTGCCCGACTCGTAGTCGATGCCGGAGGACCATGGCGCTTCCTCGGACTTGATCTTGACGAAGCAGCCCGACATGTCGACGCTCCAGGTGACGCCGTCGAAGATGAAGAACTCGGGCTCGGGGCCGAAGTACGCGACGTCAGCGAGGCCGGTCTGCTTGAGGTACGCCTCGGCCTTTTTTGCGATAGAGCGCGGGTCACGGTCGTAGGGCTTGCCGTCGGTCGGCTCGTAGACATCGCAGGTGATGTTGAGCACCGGCTCGTCGGTGAACGGGTCCATGCGCGCGCTGGACGGGTCCGGCATGAGCAGCATGTCGGAGGCCTGGATGCCTTTCCAGCCGGCGATCGACGAGCCGTCGAAGGCGTGGCCGGATTCGAACTTGTCCTTGGTGAAGTGCTTGATGGGCACCGTGACGTGCTGCTCCTTGCCGCGGGTATCGGTGAACCGGAGGTCGACGAACTTCACCTCCTTGTCCTTGATCAACTTCAATACGTCATCGGGCGTCATCGCCATCTTTGAGGTCTCCCGGTCTAGAGTGTGTTCGTAGGTAGCGCCGCGGTTCAGCACGTTCCATGCCAAATGCCGCTGCTGATTCCTGGGGCATTCTACTCATCCCGGGCGCACTGAATAGGGGCATCCGAGCAGTAGATGCACAATGCGAGGGCATCATGGAACAGATCAAAAAGGCAGCCCGCGAGCGGGGAAAAAACATGGGCTTGACGTACTCTGGAGCCCTTCTTCCGGCTGAAGCGCATGAGCTCATGAAGGCCGGCGCATCCCTCGTCGATGTGCGTACCAAGCCGGAGCTCTTGTATGTCGGCCGCGTTCCGGGCGCGCTCGCCGTGGAGTGGCAGACCTATCCCGGCAACCGTCCCAACCCCGAATTCCTTGCCGAGCTCGCCGCCGCCGTTCCCAAGGACCAGCCCGTCATGTTCATGTGTCGCTCCGGCGCTCGCTCTCACTCGGCCGCCGAAGCCGCTACTCGCGCCGGCTGGAAAGAGGCCTACAACGTGCTCGAAGGCTTCGAGGGCGACAAAGACGCCGAGCACCATCGCAGCACCGTCGGCGGCTGGCGCAAGGGGGGACTACCGTGGATCCAGAGCTGACGAATTCGGGGTCAGGGTCGCAATTCGTTTTTACGTACGTAAAAACGAATTGCGACCCTGAAAATCATTAGCCGGCCTCCCACCGCCTGTTGAGGGCGGTGGGGTTACAGTGAGTTTGCGAACTTACTTAACCCAAAGAGGAGGCCGGAATGAGATGGTATAGCGGGATCGATCTGCACTC
>DATFEI010000015.1:0-15860 GCA_035251315.1 Burkholderiales bacterium
GTGTTCAGCGACGTGATCCACCAGATCGTCGAGGGCAACCGCTCGATCGTCGGCGCCATGATCGAGTCCAATCTCGAGTGGGGCAACCAGCCGCTCGCCGAGCGCTTGAAGCTTCGCTACGGCGTTTCCATCACCGACGCCTGCATCGACTGGCCGACGACCGAGAAAGCCTTGCGCGCGGCCCGCGCGAAGCTGAAAGCGCGCTAGCGCTTCTCTCCCGAGTGCATCTGCCGCATCGACTCGCCCGGAGAGAACCCGGCATACGTCGCATAAGCCCCCGCCAGCGGCAACAGCGCCGCAAGTACGAATATCCAGACGGCCAGGATCTGCCCGAACGTTTTTACCGTTCCTTGGGCTTTGGCGGACGAAAAAAGCACGAAATAGCCGAGCACGACGGCAAGCGTAGCTGGAATCAGGCTAAAGAAGAAGAGCATCGCTCTTCTCCTTGAGCTTCTCGATCACCTTGTCGGCTACCTGCCGCGCTACCGCCTTGCGATCCTCTTCCGGAACGTCGTCCATCAAGAAGATGTCGGTGTACTTCTTGTAGAACGGCAACGCATCGAACTGGATCATCTTCTCTTCGCCCACCAACCCCTTCAGGGCTCGGCCATGGCACTTGAGGAAGCAGCCGTCGATCATGACGCTCTTCGGCGCCTCCTTGACCCAGCGTGCCATCGACGAGTGAGGCACGAAGAAAGTCTCGGCATGACACGCGCGCGCGAAGGACGGCATGTCCTGCGCCACGCAATTAGCCGCCAGCCTCGCAATGTCTCCGCGGATACAAGGTCCTTCGCACGACAGAACCGGGATGGTGTGCTTCTCCATCTGCTGCTTTGCATAGACCTCGCCGGCGGGGCAGAAGCCTTTGACTCCTTGCACTTCCAGCGAGAAATCGGTGGTTCGGGCATCCATATCGACCTCCAATCGCCCCTGAACTTGCCAGAGTGCACTTTTCGAGCGGCCGGGTATTGATATAAGGCAAGGATGGTGCAAAGGTGGTAAACGCTTACGTGCGCCCGCGAGAAACCGAGGTATGCCATGGCAACTGAGCGCACCCCGTTCGACAGCATCGAAGACTCCTTGGAATACATCGGCCTGCTGCGCGACGCGATCGAGAAGAGCAAAAGATCGGTCGAGGCCCAGGCCGTGGCCGCGCAGGTCGAAGGCGCCGCGCGGCGTCTGGAAGCGATTCAGCTCGTCGCCTACAAGCTCGACCGCCTCGCCTGGCACATCGATGGCAGCCGCCGCATCCTGAATGACCTGCGCACGCTGCGGCGCCTGCTCCTCGGCGAACGACAACAGAAGAGCACTTGATGCTAAGAGCGCTGAAGCGCGTGCTCGGCGCCGGGCATGAGAGCAGTGACGTCCTTCCTGCCCAGTGAGCGCCGTCAACTCCAGCTCGCGGTCGCCGTATCTTCTCTACGTCCCGAACGTCGATTCGATGTTGGCGCGCAACCCGCGCGCGCTCCTAGCGGGACAGACTGGCACGGTATTCGGAGGGCGACATGCCGATCGTTTCGCGAAAGCGCCGCGTAAAGGCGCTGTGGTCCGAGTATCCGCAGGCCAAGGCGATCTCCGCGATGGATCCGTCGGCTTCACGCAGCCGCTGCAGCGCCGCCTCGATGCGTGTTTTCTGGATCAGCTGCCCGGCGGTGATGCCGAAGATGCGCTGCATGCGCTTGTCGAACTGGTACACCGAAAGCCCCGCGCGGCGCGCGAGCTCGTTCACGCGCAAGCGCTCGGCGTACTGCGTGTGGATGCGCCCGACCGCCTCGGCGACCTGCGAGTAGTCCTCGCTGCGCTCGTTCGCGGTCTGCAGATCGCGCGAGAAGCCGTACAGGCCGGTCACGGCTCCTCCCGGACCGCGCATGGGCAGCTTGTTGGTGATGCACCATCCGCGCCGGCCGTTGGGGTAGAAGTGCAGCTCGAGCTGGTCGCGGATCGGCTCGCCGAAGCGCACTACCTGCTCGTCCTGCGCGCGGTAAGTGCGGCCGAGGGGCGGCGGGAACAGCTCGTCGACCCGCCGGCCGACGAGGTCGCGCTTCTCGCGCCGGCCTAAGCGTGCGACGAGCGTCTGGTTCACGACGACGTATTCCCCGCGGCGGTTCTTGACGAAGAACACGACGTCGGGCAGGCAGTCGAACAGCGCCTCGAGCTCGGCGTCGGTCATGGTTGTGCCGAAATCCTAGTCGGGGCTCACCAAACGGACAAGACGAGCGCGGCCCGGAAGGCGCAGATTGCCGGCGGAGGAGGTGGCTATGCTGAAACTGCGCGCAATCCTGTGCCTTTTGCTGTTTTCCGTCGGGCTGGCCCACGCGCAAGGCTGGCCCCAGCGCTCGGTGCGCTGGCTGGTTCCGTTCCCGCCGGGCGGCTCGACCGATGTCGCCGCACGCGCGCTCGCCGACAAGGTTTCGGCCGGTCTCGGTCAGCAGGTGGTCGTGGAGAACCGCGGCGGCGGCGGTGGCGCGGTAGGCGCCGCCGAGGTGGCGCGGGCCCAGCCCGACGGCTACACGGTGCTCTTTGCCGCCAATGCGGTCACCATCCTGCACCTTGCGGTCAAGAACCTGCCGTACGACACGCTGCGCGACTTTCTTGCGGTGACCCAGGCGACGACGCAGCCGAACGCGTTCGCGATCCATCCTGCCGTGCCGGCAAACAACATCAAGGAGCTGGTCGCGTACGCCAAGGCGAATCCCGGAAAGCTGGCGTACGCGCACTCGGGGGCGGGCGGCGGCCAGCATCTGACCGGCGAGCTGCTGAAGAAGCTGGCCGGCATCGACATGCTCGGGGTTCCCTACAAGGGCGGCGGGCAGGTGATTACCGACCTGATCGGCGGCCAGGTGCAGGTCGGCATCGCCGGCACCACGCCGCTCATCCCGCATCACAAGGCTGGTCGGATCAAGATCCTTGCGTTCACCTCGCTCGAGCGCTTTCCGCCAATGCCCGAGATTCCGACGGTCGCCGAAGCGGGCTACCCCGGCTTCGAGTCGACCCAGTGGCTGGGCCTGCTCGTTCCCCGCGGCACACCGAGCGATGCGATCAAGCGCCTGCACGAGGAAACGGTGAAGGCGCTCCAGCTTCCCGATGTGCGCGATCGGCTGCTGAAAGCGGGATTGCTGCCGGTAGGCAACAGCTCCGAGGAGTTCACGCGCGTGATCCGCGCCGAGATCGAGCAGTGGTCCAAGCTCGCGAAGGAGCTCGGCGTCGAGCCGCAATAGATGCAACGGCTCAAGGTCATCGATTCGCACACCGGGGGCGAGCCGACACGTGTGGTCATCGATGGCGGGCCCGACCTCGGCGGTGGCAGCCTGGCCGAGCGCCGCAGCCGCTTCGCGCGGGAGTTCGACCGCTACCGCTCGGCAATCATCAACGAGCCGCGCGGCTCCGACGTAATCGTCGGCGCGCTGCTGGTCGAGCCGCATGACAAGAGCTGCAGCGTGGGCGTCATCTACTTCAACAACGTCGGCGTCATCGGCATGTGCGGCCACGGCACCATCGGGCTGATGATCACGCTCGCGCACATGGGGCGCATCAGGCCGGGCGAGCACAGGATCGATACACCGGTAGGCGTCGTGACCGCTTCTCTCGACGCGAAAGCCCAGGTCACAGTCCACAACGTCCCCAGCTGGCGCGCGCATAAGGCCGTCGCCGTCGAGGTGGCCGAGCTCGGCAGGGTCACGGGGGACGTCGCTTGGGGCGGAAACTGGTTCTTTCTCGTCCAGGAGCACGGTCAGGCGCTGGAACTTGGCAATATCGAGCGGCTCACCGACGTCGGCTGGCGCATCCGCCAAGCGGTGAACGCGCAGGGTTTCCCCGACGTGGATCATGTGGAGCTGTTCGGCGCGGGCGGCTCCGGGGCGAGCGCGCGCAGCTTCGTGCTCTGTCCGGGCAAGGCCTACGATCGCTCACCCTGCGGCACGGGGACGAGCGCGAAGCTCGCCTGTCTCGCCGCTGACGGCAAGCTCGGCGAAGGCGAGACCTGGGTTCAGGAGAGCATCGTGGGCAGCCGCTTCAGCGCGGCGTATTCATGGCTCGATCGCGCGAACGGCAAGATCTCGCCGCGCATCTCGGGCACAGCGTTCATCACCGCGGAGAGCACACTTGTTCTCGACGAGCGCGATCCCTTTTGCTGGGGCATTGCCCAGTAATTCATGAAGGTTGCCATCATTGGAGGCGGGGTGGTCGGCCTGTGCGCCGCGCTGTACTGCGCGCAACGCGGCTGGCAGGTGACCGTGGTCGAGCGCAATGGCGAACGCCGCGACGGATGCTCGTACGAGAACACGGGGATGGTGGTGCCCAGCCACTTCGTGCCGCTCGCCGCTCCCGGAATGGTGGCGCTCGCGCTGCGCTGGATGTGGAACCCGGCTTCGCCCTTCTACGTGAAGCCGCGGGCCTCGTGGGATCTGGTCGACTGGGGCATCAAGTTCTGGCGCGCCGCGAGCACGGAGCGGGTGCGCCGTGCTGCGCCCCTGCTGCGCGATCTCAGTCTCGCGAGCCGCGAATGCTTCGCCGAGCTTGCGGCGCAGCAGGACGATTTCGACCTCGAGAACCGGGGGCTGCTTGCCCTGTGCAAGACGCCTCACACGCTGGAAGAGGAGGCCAAGGTCGCCGAGCTCGCTCGCGAGCTGGGCATTGCAGCGGAAGTGCTCGATGAAGAGCAGACCGCAGCGCGCGAACCGGGCGTGCGCATGGACGTCGCCGGCTCGGTGTACTACCCGGGCGACGGTAACCTGGCCCCCGACCGCCTCATGGCTTCGCTCGAGCGCCGTTCGGGCGCACAGTTCCTGTGGAATACGGAAGTCACCGGCTTTCGAACCCATCAAGGAAGCATACGGGCCGTGCAGACGCTCCGGCAGGAAATCGAAGCCGATGAATTCGTGCTGTGCGCGGGCTCGTGGTCGGCACAGCTCGCGCAGCCGCTGGGCCTGCGTTTGCCGATACAGCCGGGCAAGGGCTACAGTCTCACGCTGGCGCGCCCGCGGCAGGCGCCGCGGCACTGCGCGATCCTGAGCGAAGCGCGCGTCGCGGTGAGCCCGGTCAACGGGGCGCTGCGCTTCGGCGGAACGATGGAGCTCGCCGGCCTGAACGAGGACATCAATCCCGTCAGGGTGCGCGGCATAGCGGAAGCGGTGGCGCGCTATTACCCCGAGTTCATGCCGGACGATTTTGCCGGCATTCGGCCCTGGCGCGGCCTGCGGCCGTGCTCGCCGGACGGCTTGCCCTACGTCGGGCGGCCGCGCGCTGTGTCCAACCTCGTCGTCGCCACCGGCCACGCCATGCTCGGCGTCACGCTGGGACCGATCACCGGCCGGCTGTGCGCGCAGATCCTTTCCGGCGAGCGGCCCGAGGTCGACCTCGCTCTGCTCTCTCCCGACCGCTACCACTGAGGACCTGACATGGAATGGAAAGGCGTCATCTCGGCCATCACCACCCCGTTCAAGCCGGACGACTCGGTGGACCACGCGTTCCTCGCCGAGCATGCGAAATGGCAGCTCGACAACGGCGTCGACGGCATCGTGGCGCTAGGCTCCCTCGGCGAGGCGGCCACGCTCTCCTTCGAAGAAAAGGTGGCCATCCTGAAGACGCTCGCCGGCGTCATGGGCAGGCGGCCGCTGGTGGCCGGAATCGCGTCGCTCAGCACATGGGAAGCGGTGGCGCTCGCGCGGGCGGCGCAGGACATCGGTTGCGCGGGATTGATGGTGCTGCCGCCGTATGTGTACAGCACCGACTGGCGCGAGATGAAGGCCCACGTCTCCACGGTCATCGGCGCGACGAAAATGTCCTGCATGCTTTACAACAACCCGCCGGCCTACAAGACGGACTTCCTCGCGCCGCACATCGCCGAGCTCGCCGCCGAGCACCGCAACCTGCAGGCTGTCAAGGAATCGAGCGGGGATGCGCGCCGGGTGACTGCGGTGAAGGCGCTGTGCGGAGACCGGCTCGGGGTCTTTGCCGGGCTCGATGATATGGTGCTCGAAGCGCTGCGCGCGGGCGCGGTCGGCTGGATCGCGGGGCTCGTCAACGCCTTGCCGCGGGAAACGATGGCCCTGTTCCACCAGAGATCCGATGTGATCTACCGCTGGTTCCTGCCTTTGCTCAGGATGGACGTGGTGCCGAAGTTCGTGCAGCTCATCAAGCTGGTGCAGCAGGAAGTGGGCAAGGGCAGCGAGCGCGTGCGCGGCCCGCGCCTCGTGCTCGCGGGAGCCGAGCGCGAGGACGCGCTGAAGACGATCCGCGACGCGCTCGCCAGCCGGCCGAAAGGACTGTGATGCGCATCCGCTTGCTCGGCACCGGCACACCGACTCCGTCGCTCAGGCGCGTGAGCTCGGGCTATCTCGTCGAGAGCGGCGAGCGCAAGATCCTGTTCGACTTCGGCCCGGGGGCCTACCATCGGCTGCTGGAGGCGGGCGTGAAGCCGGTGCAGGTCACCGATGTGTTCTTCACGCACCTGCATTACGACCACTGCCTGGACTACATCCGCCTGCTCATGACGCGCTGGGACCAGGGTGCCGGCAGAATCTCGGAGCTGAACGTCTACGGCCCGAAGCACACGGCGCGCATGACCGAGCTCCTCATTGGCGAAGACGGCGTCTTCGGGCCCGACCTCGCTGCGCGCACCGAGCTGCCGATGAGCCAGGCGGTATTCGTCGCCCGGGGAGGGACGCTGCCGCGCGCCAAGCCGAGGCCCGTGGTGCGCGAGCTAAAAAGCGGAGACACGGTAGAGGGCCCGGGCTTCCGGGTGAAGGCGCACTCGGTGATCCATGCGCAGCCGGTGCTCGAGTGCTTCGGCTATCGCCTGGAAGCCGAAGGCCGCAGCTTCGCCTACTCGGGAGACGCCGGGCCGTGCAAGGCGATGGAGGACCTCGCGCGCGACGCCGATGTCATGGTCCACATGTGCCACTTCATCAGCGGGACGGCGCTCAACGCAGAGTTCGAAAGGCGCAACGGCGGCCACCTCGAGGTCGCGCGCCTGGCGCAGGCGGCGGGGGTGAGAAACCTGGTCGCGAGTCACATCACCGAGCAGATGGACGTGCCGGGCGTGCGAGAGCGGCTGATCCGCGAGATGGCGGAGATCTTCCGCGGCAACCTGTTCTTCGGCGAGGACCTGATGGAAATTCCCGTCGGGGCGCCCGGGCCGAGGAAGCTCGATTGAAGTGAGCTACGCAGCCCTGGCGAGCGAGGCGCAGCGGCGCTTCGGCTGGAAGTTGTTCACGGCGATGCGCTATCTCGCCACAGGGGAGGTCGAGCGCGTCCACACGAGCGACGCGGCGGCCTATCCGCTCGGCGGGCGCAAGCCGCGGCGCGATACGCCGTGGAGCCGGCAGGTGCTGGTGCGCGGTGAGCCTTACTACGCCAACGACGAAGCAGGCTTGCGCGCCGCCTTCGAGGACGCCGAGAAGCTCATCGGCCTCGGCCTGGGCGCGGTGATCAACGTGCCGGTAAAGGACGGCGAGCGCGTGCTCGGGGCGCTGAACTTCCTGCGCGAAGCCGGGGGCTACCGGCCGGAGAACCTTCTCGACGCCGTCGAGCTCGCGTCCAGGGCAAGATCGCTCTTCGGATGACGACCAGCTACGGGCTGCCCTTCACCACGCGTCCCGAGATCAAGGGCACGTTCGGCGTCGCGGCGTCGACGCACTGGCTCGCGACTGCGGTGGCGATGCGCACTCTCGAGCGCGGCGGCAACGCTTTCGACGCCGCGGTCGCCTGCGCCTTCACGCTGCAAGTAGTGGAGCCGCACCTCAACGGGCCGGGCGGCGAAGTGCCGCTCATCCTGTGGAGCGCGCGCGAGCGTCGCGCGCGCGTGCTGTGCGGGCAGGGGACGGCGCCGGCGAAGGCGACGATCGCGGCGTTCCGTGCGCTCGAGCTGCCGCTCGTGCCGGGAACCGGATTGCTGCCTGCGACGGTTCCGGGGGCCTTCGACGGCTGGCTGCAGCTGCTGCGCGACTACGGCAGCCTGCCGCTGCGCGAGGTGCTCGAGCCTGCGATCCACTACGCGGAGCACGGCTACCCGCTCGTGCCGCGCATCTGCCAGGCGATCGCGGCGCTCGAGTCGCTGTTCCGCGACCACTGGCCGAGCTCCGCGGCGGTCTACCTGCCGGCGCCTAGGCCGGGGACGCTGTTCCGGAACCCGACCCTTGCCGCGACCTACTCGCGCATCCTGAAAGACGCAGAAGCCCAAAGCGTTCGAGAGAAGCAGATCGAAAAAGCGCGCGATGCCTGGTATCGCGGGTTCGTGGCCGAAGAGGTCGAGCACTTCTACCGGGAGCAGGAGCTCATGGACTGCAGCGGCCGCCGGCACCGCGGCCTGCTGACCGCCGACGACATGGCGCGCTGGTCGGCGAGCTACGAAGAGCCGCTGGCGCGCGATTACCGCAACTACACCGTCCTCAAGTGCGGGCCCTGGAGCCAGGGTCTGGTGCTCCTGCAGCAGCTCGCGCTCGCCGAACAGCTCGAGCTCGAGCGCCTCGATCCGCTGGGCCCCGACTTCGTCCACCGCGTGGCGGAGAGCGCGAAGCTGTGCTTCGCCGATCGCGACGCCTGGCTCGGCGACCCGAAGTTCGTCGATGTGCCGGTGCGCGAGCTCCTGTCCAACGAATACGCCGCGCAGCGCGTGCGCCTCGTCGGGGAGCGCGCGAGCAGGGAGCATCGGCCCGGCAGTCCCGCCGGCAGAGAGCCGCGTCTGCCGCGATTAGCTTCCCTATCGGAAAAGCTCGCCGCGAATGCGAATTCGGCCCTCGGCATAGGCGAGCCCGTGTTCGCCGAGCTCGCGGTCGGCGACACTTGTCATCTCGACGTCATCGACCGCTGGGGCAACATGGTGTCGGCCACGCCTTCGGGCGGCTGGCTCTCGTCCAGCCCGGTGATCCCGGCGCTGGGCTTTTCGATCAACACCCGGCTGCAGATCACCTGGCTCGATGAAGCGCTTCCCGGCGCTCTCGTGCCGGGTAAGCGGCCCTCGACCACGCTGTCCCCCGGCATGGCGCTGCGCGACGGCGAGCCCTATCTCGCGTTCGGGACGCCGGGCGGCGACCAGCAGGATCAGTGGCAGGCGATCATGTTCCTGCGGCATGTGCACCATGGCATGAACCTGCAGCAGGCTATCGACGCGCCGGCGTGGCACATAAACCACTTCGTTCAGTCCTTCTGGCCGCGCACGGTGGACAGCAACAGGCTGACC
Source organism: Burkholderiales bacterium (assembly GCA_035251315.1). Classification (GTDB taxonomy): domain Bacteria; phylum Pseudomonadota; class Gammaproteobacteria; order Burkholderiales; family SG8-39; genus SCGC-AG-212-J23. The sequence goes on from DATFEI010000015.1 coordinate 9,179, forward strand.
CTCGAGTCGAGGTTCGCGAACTCCACCGTCGAGGAGCTGCGCCGTCGCGGCCACGACGTCAAGGTCGGCGAGCCTTGGTCGGAGGGCAGGCTCAGCGCCTGCGCGCAGGACGGCAGCCTGCTGCGCGCCGCCGCCAACCCGCGCGGCATGCAGGGCTATGCCGCCGGCCGCTAGCGCGGCGCGCGCAGGTGATTCGCGACCAGTAGAGACAGAACCAAAGAAGCAACCCGGCTCTCAATCGAGTCGTTGCGGTTGGCGAGGACGATGGGGACGGTGGCACCGAGGACGACGCCGCCGGAGATGGCATCGGCGAGGTGCTCGAGCTGCTTGGCGAGCATGTTGCCGGCCTCGAGGTCGGGGGCGATGAGGACGTCGGCGTTGCCGGCGACGGCGGACTTCATGTGGGCGCTGCGCGCGGCGGTGAGCGAGATGGCGTTGTCGACGCCGAGCGGGCCGTCGACGAGGCCGCCGGTGATCTGGCCGCGGTCGGCCATCTTGCACAGCGCGGCGGCGTCGAGGGTGGCGCGCATCTTGGGCGTGACGGTGTCGGTGCCGGCGAGGATCGCGACCTTCGGCTCGGGGATGCCCATGATGTGGGCGAAGTCGATCGCGTTCTGCACGATCTGCGCCTTGTCCTCGAGCGCGGGCTCGATGTTCACCATCATGTCGCTGATGAGAATCGGGTGCGGATGGCCGGGCATGTCGATGTAGAGGACGTGCGACAGGCGCCGCTCGGTGCGCAGGCCGCTCGAGGCGACGATCGGGACGAGGAACTCCGGCGTCGGCACGGCGCCCTGCACGAGGATCTCGGCTTCGCCCGACTCGGCCATGTGGAGCGCGCGCGCCACGGCGGCGCGCCAGTGGGGCGCGTCCACCAGGCGGCAGAGCTTGAGGTCGATCTTGTTCTGCTCGGCGAGCGCGCGCATTTCCCTCTCCGGGCCGACGAGCACCGGGCGCAGGATGCCGGAGTCGCGCGCGGCGGCAGCGCTTTGCAGCGACTCGGCCTGCAGGGGATGCGCGAATACCGCGGTGGCGGCCGTCAGGCCCTTGGCGCGGCCGATGAGCTTCTGGTAGCGCCCCCAGCGGTCCGAGATCATGACTTCGGGAAGCTCGACGCGCTCGCGCTTGATCTTCTCGCTGGGCGCGAGCACCTCGGCCTCGCCCGCGATCACCTTCAGGCCGTCTTGGTTGGTGCACAGGCAGTCGAACACGATGTGCTTGTTGTGATCGAACTTCTGCTTGCAGGTGATCTTGATGGTGATGGTGTCGCCGACCTTCACCGGGCGCGAGAAGCGGAGCGTCTGGCTGATGTAGATGGTGCCCGGGCCGGGGAACTCCGTGCCCAGGACGGTGGAAATAAGCGACCCGCCCCACATGCCGTGCGCGATGACCTCCTCGAACAAGGAGGAGTGCGCGTACTCCGGGTCGACGTGCGCCGGGTTGACGTCGCCCGACATCACGGCGAAGAGCTGAATGTCCTCGGGGCGGAGCGTCCGTACCAGGGTGGCGCTGTCGCCGACCTTGATCTCGTCGTAGGTTCGATTCTCGATGAATTCTGCGGCCATGGTGGATCCATCATAGCGGCTCGTGTTCCGCTTCGCCCAGCCGATCCGCTTTTCGCATTGCGACCCGAGCGGCTGCGCGCGGCTCGGACGCTCTGCACGATTTCGTTCGCGACGATGAACTCGGTGCCGCTGCCCGGCGACCTGCGTGCCGAGATGCAGCGGTTTCTCGCGGTCTAGACGAAAGGCTCGGCGCGGACCAGCAATTCCTCCAGCCCCGGCTCCTGCGGGTCGCGCGGCTTGCCGGGATGGATGATCGAAACCTGGCAGCTTTCCGCCGCCTCGACGAGCTCGCGATATGTCCCGGCGTTAGGGTCGGCGATGTAGGCCTGCTTGTTCGTGTCGTACTTGAACATGCGGTCGTTGATCTTCACGCATTCTTCGCAAGTCGAGCACTTCGGCGTCTCGATGTAGGGGTCGTCGCCTTTGGGCTTCGGCGCCTCGGCCGCCGGCACCGGCGCGGGGGCGGCGGCCGCAGCCGCAGGGGCCGGGGCCTCGTTCTCGACGGGTTTGGCTTCCGGCTTCTTGACCACCCGCTGCCGCAGGCTGCGCCAGAAATCGAGGCAGCGGCGAGCCTCGCCCACGAGCTCGTCGGCGACGATCGCCCGGTGCAGCACGTCCTTCCTGTCCGCCACCAGGATGTAGGGCACGTTTTCCGGCGCGGCCGCGGACAACGGCACCGGTGCGAACCAGCCGGCATAGCGGCCGTCGCAGGCGACGAAATCGGCGAAGGTGAAAGGAATCTTGTCCTGCACCCTCTGGTGCGCTGCGTCTTCGTACATCAACTCATGGACGGCATGATCCCCATCCTGCTGCGGATTGCCGGCGAGCGAGAACCGCTCGGCGCCTTCGGCCGAGGGGTCGTAGCAGAAAGCGGGGAACGCACGCGATTCGGCGGCGGCCGCGGCCACGAGATAGGGGCGCAGCTCGGTCTCGCCGCCGGCGCCGGAATAGACGCTGAAAAGCGCGGCGCCGGGGTATTCCAGGCCCTTCAGGATCTGATTGCGCAATTCATGCAACTGCGAAGCAGAGCATTGCAGCACGTACACGTCCGGCAGGCCGAGCGCCATGCCGGCGAGGGCGTGGGCGCGAAGGCCGAAGCCCGGGCGGCCGACCGGCGAGCGCTGCAGGATGTCGTCGAACTGCACCAGCACTTTCACCGGTGCACCAAGCGCGAGGATCTCGGCGAGCTGCGGGTCCTGCGCAGCGCCGTCGAGCCGCACCAGTATGCCCGGGAAATCCGCCAAGCCCTCTTCGGCGAGCAGCGTCGAGCCGGCGATGGCGAAGAAGGCGTCGTGGCGTTCCTCGGCGTATTCGCCCGCGGCCTCGAGGCGCGCTGCGGCGATGGCCTTGGAGAGCGCGATGAGGTGCGGCAGGCGCGCGCGGTACGCGGCGAGCGCCTCGGCGCAACTCTCGTAGACGAAAGGTCCGAAGTCCAGCGTGCGCAGCGCGGCGAGGAGCGAGGCGATGCGGCGCCTGCGGCTTTCGGCCATCGGGCGCTCGGGCAGCGCGCGTTTGAGGAGGCCCGCTAGCGCGCCGAAGTCGATCCCGGCGTCGCGGCCGCCGAAGGAAACGCGCAGCCTTTGCTCGCTGCGCGCTTCGTCCGAGCGCGCGTAGTCGGCCGCCACGATCTCGGAAAGCCGCGCGACCAGCGCGTCGATGCGCTCGCGCAGCGCTTTCGCGCGCTTTTCCTGCAGCGCGCGCCAGAGGTGCTCAAACAGGCGCCCGGGCAGCTGTGCATCACAGTCAGCGAGCTCGCCGTCGGTGGACAGCGTTATTGGTCCGTTCCAGGTACTCGAATTTGAACTGCGAATTTCACGCTCGCGCCTGAGCGCCAGTGCGCGAGTCTTCTCGTCTTTACCCTCGAGGGCGTGATCGACCAGCGTGGACAGGGAATCGACTTTTCCCTCTTTTGAAAGCACCAGAGGAAAGTCGTATCTGAGCGCAGTCAGATCTCTGTAGCGCGCGAGGAGCGCCGGGATGAGCTCAAAGGGCTCCATCGGCGGGAGACTGCGCCCGGTGAGATGGAAGGCGAGCTGGGCCTGGAGGTCAGCGTGCATGCTCGGGCCACACGGTGAACTTGTCGAGCTCGGCTTCGAGGCCCGCGCGCACCATTTCCGCGGTGCGCAGCTTCGGGCTGCGGCGCAGGTCCTCGTAGCAGGGCACGTCCGGGTTGCGGTAAAGGATGCCGACCGGGATCGGGTCCATCTGCGAGGCCATCTCTCGCGCGCGGTGGAGGTTGGACGCGTCGTGGCCGCTCTTGTCGAGGCGCAGCACCCGCTTCGGATCCTTGATGTACGGTTCCCACTGGTCGGGCAGCCACTCGGGGCAGCGTTGGATGATCCGCACAAACGAGAAGCCCTTGTGGTGGAACGCAGCGCGCACGATGTCGTAGAGAACGTCGGGCATCCAGTCGACCGCTTGCGCGACGAAAGATACGTTCTGCACGCCGAGCGTCACGCTGAGCGGGTTCAGCGCCTCGAGAGTGCTGCCGCGCGGAGTGGTGTTGCTCTTCGTGCCGCGCGGCGAGGTGGGCGAGGCCTGCTTCTTGGTGAGCCCGTAGATCTGGTTGTCGTGCAGGAACACGCTCATGCGCATGTTGTAGCGCACGGCGTGGATCCAGTGCGCGGCGCCGATCGAGCAGCAGTCGCCGTCGCCGGTGTTCACAAACACATGCAGGTCGGGCCGCGCCAGGCGCACGCCCTCGGCAACCGGCAGCGCGCGGCCGTGGATACCGTGGAAGCCGTAAGTGCGCATGTAGTGCGGGAACCGGCTCGAGCAGCCGATGCCCGACACGAACACGGTCTTCTCCGGCCGCAGGCCTTCGTCGCGGCACAGGCGCTGCACCGAGGCGAGGATGGCGTTGTCTCCGCAGCCCGAACACCAGCGCGGCACGCCGCCCTGGTAGTCCTCGAGCTCGTATTTCTCGTCGTAGAGCCGTAGAACGCACGCGATATCGTTCATGGGAGTTTCCTGCGAAGCGCTTCGCGGATCGTGGCGGGCTTGATCGGCTGGCCGCGTACTTCGCTCCAGCAGTCCACGTCCACGAGGTAGCGCGCGCGCAGCAGAGTCGCGAGCGCGGAGTACCGGCGGTTGGTCTCGTCGATCAACTGGTCTTCCGGCCGGTCGGACCAGTTGCCCTCGATCGTCATCACGTTCTTGAAGCCGCTCATCGCTTCCTTGATTCCCGGCGGCAGCGGCTGCAGGAAGCGCAGATGCATCGAGGACACCTTGCGGCCCTCGCGTTGCAGCGATTCCACCGCTTCCTCGATCGCGCCCATAGTGCTGCCCCAGCCGATCACCAGAAGGTCGCCTTGCGGTGGGCCGAAAAGCGGCGGCACCTCGAGCGTGCGCTGCAGCGCGGCGAGCTTCAGGCTCCGGAAGTGGATCGATTCTTCGTTGATCTCCGGGTCGTAGGCGACATGGCTGTCGCGGTCGTGCGCGAGGCCGGTGACCGTGTGCATGCCGTTCGGCTGCCCCGGGATAAAGCGCCGCGCAAGCCCGGTAGCGGCGTCCCAGTCGTAGGGCTTGAGCCCCTCGGGCACCGTGCTTTGGTCGGCCGGCGGCGCCATCCACGCCGCGTCGAACTGCGGGCGCGGGAAGGGCTGCTGTGAGGTGGCGAGGCTCGCGTCGGTCAGGACGACCACGACCATGTTGAAGGTCTCGGCGATGCGCCTAGCCGTGATCACCGAGTAGAAGCAGTCCTCGATCGTGCTCGCCGCCATCACCACCTTCGGCGCGTCGCCGTGGCTGCCGAAGATCGCGCTCATCAGGTCGCCTTGCTCAACCTTGGTCGGCTGGCCGGTGCTCGGGCCACCGCGCTGCACGTTGATCACTACGAGCGGGATCTCGCTCATCACCGCGAGCCCGATCGCTTCCTGCTTGAGCGAATAGCCCGGGCCGGAGGTGATTGTCACGGTGCACTTGCCGGCGTAGGAGGCGCCGATCGCGAACGCGCACGCCGCGATCTCGTCTTCGGCCTGGTGGACTACGCCGCCCACTTTCTCGAACACGTCCGAGAGATAGTGCGACGCTGAAGTCGCCGGCGTAATCGGGTACATCGCGCAGATTTCCATCCCTGAGGCGAGCACGCCGAGCGCGAGAGCGGTGTTGCCATTCACCACGACCTGCGGTTCCTTCGGCCGCACGGCTGGGATGCGGTACTTGAAGTCGAGGTTCTTCTCGCCCCAGTGGTAGCCTGCCTCGAGCAGCTTGACGTTGGAGTCGATGACGGCTTGAGCCTTTTTTCCGAAGGTGAGCGCGATCTGCTCGCGCGCGAGAGCGAGCTCGAGGCTGTAGATGCTGCACAGCATCCCCAGCGCGAACATGTTCTTGCCCTTTTCCGCGTTGGGGACGACGGCGTTGCATTCGCGCCCCATGGGGATCTCGATGACCTTGTACTTGGCGGCGGAGAGCCGTTGCAGGGTTTCCAAATAGCTTTTTCGAATGACTTCGTCTCTGTGGTCGCGCCACATGCTCTCGAGGAGAATGGTCGCACCCGGGGCGAGCTCGCCGGCGCGCACGCGGCCGAGCAACGCCTGCTCGTTGAAGGCGACCACGAGGTTGGTGAGGTCGCCGCCATTGGTGACGCGCCCGGCACCGAGCCGGATGCGGTTGCCGCTCGCGCCGGCGACCGAGCGCGCGGGCGGGCGGATCTCGGCCGGGATGATCTCCACGGTCCAGATGCCAATGCCCATGCGCGCGGCGATCGAGCCGAGCGACTGGCCGCAGCGCTGCGCGCCCTCGCCTGAATCGCTGATCACTTCGACGATATGCTCTTTCAGCTCGGTGACGGTCTTGGCGGCGAGTGTGGGTTCATTCATCAGGCGGCTCGCAGTCGCACGTAGTTGTGCTGCGACGAATCGATTCCCAAGAATTTCTTCTCTTCGGAAGAACTTGATATGCCTAAGTACTTCTTCATGCTGCGGGCGGCCTTGCGGCCCGCGCCCATCGCCTCGATCACCGTGGCGGCGCCGGTCACGATGTCGCCCCCGGCAAAGACTCCTGCAAGGGAAGTTTCCAGATCTTCTGTGGTTTGAAGATAACCGCGCTTGTTAAGTCCGATCTTCGACGTCTGGCCGATGATCGGGTTGGCGTTGGTGCCGATCGCGTACACCACC
>DATFEI010000013.1:0-2962 GCA_035251315.1 Burkholderiales bacterium
GGCTGGAGCGACGCGCTCGCGCTCAGAGACGAGGCGCGCCGCGCGATCCTCGCGCATTGCGGCGAGCCCGACCGCGGCGCGCCGCCCGCTCCGTAGGCGGGCGCTCAAGAGCGAAACAGCGATGCGCGCCCTCGTCTCGCCCGAGCTCGTCAACGGCGTGTTCGGCGATCCCGTTCTGTACCTCGACTTCCGCGACGAAAAGCGCGCCTTGCTGTTCGATGTCGGCGACGTGAGCCGGCTGCCCCCGAAAAGGATCCTGCGCGTGTCCGACGTGTTCGTGTCGCACGCCCACATGGATCATTTCGCGGGCTTGGACCGGATGGTGCGGGTCCTGCTCGGCCGCGGCGCGCTGCTGCGGCTCTACGGCCCGCCCGGCTTCCTCGAGCGCGTCGAGCACAAGCTCTCGGCCTACACCTGGAACCTGGCCGAGCGCTATCCGGGCGATTTCGCGCTGCTCGCGCACGAGCTCGCGCCAGACGGCAATCTACGCATCGCGCGCTTCGCATCGAGAAGCAACTTCGCTCGTCAGCCACTACCCGAGACCCGCGTTCCCGAGGGCGTGCTGCTCGACGAGCCGCGCTTTCGCGTGCGCGGGGCGTTCCTCGACCACGGCATTCCCTGCCTCGGCTTCGCGCTCGAGGAGAAGGCGCAGGTGAACGTGTGGAAGAACCGGCTCGCCCAGATGGGCCTCGAGACCGGGCCGTGGCTCGCCGAGCTCAAAGCGCGCGCGCTCGACATCGCGCCCGGACAGAAAATTTGCTACATCACCGACATCCGCTACCACGCGGAGAACGAAGCGCGCGCGGCGCGCCTCGCGGCCGACGCGGACCTCTTCTTCATCGAGTCCGTCTTCCTCTCGCCGCAGGCTGACCACGCCGCGCGCAAGTTCCACCTCACCGCCGCGCAGGCCGGCCGCATCGCGCGCGCGGCGCGCGCAAAGACTGTCATCCCATTTCATTTCTCGCCGCGCTACGAAGGGCGCGGTGCCGAGCTCGTCGCCGAGCTCGAGGCCTCGCGTTCCGCAGCCGAAGGAGATCCCGCATGGAACTGAAAACCGTCCCCATCGAGAAGCCTGACGACATCAACTTCATCCTTGGGCAGTCGCACTTCATCAAGACCATCGAGGATCTGCACGAAGCGATCGTGCAGACGGTGCCGCAAATGAAGTTCGGGATCGCCTTTTGCGAGTCGAGCGGTCCGGCGCTGGTGCGCTGGAGCGGCAACGACGCGAAGCTTCTGGACCTAGCGAAAAAGAACGCGCTCGCGCTCAGCTGCGGTCACTGCTTCATCATCTTCATGAGCAGCGGCTTTCCGATCAACATCTTGAACACCATCAAAGCCGTCCCCGAGGTATGCGCGATCTACTGCGCCACGGCCAACCCGGTCGAGGTCATCGTGGCCGAGACCGACAGGGGGCGCGGCATCCTGGGCGTCATCGACGGCATGAAGAGCAAGGGCATCGAGGCCGAATCCGACATCGCTGCCCGCAAGCAGATGCTGCGCAAGTTCGGCTACAAGCTGTGAGCGGAAAGGGCCTTGCGCATGACATTGCTCGGAATCGGCGCCATGCCATCGCCGCGTTACCTGCTCGACGCGCCGCGCAAGACAGCGCTCTGGGCTCCGGATGGCACTCGCCCAAGGTGTCGCTCACGAGCGACAAGAAACTGGGCCGGTTGGAAGAAGATCGCCGCGCTCTCCAAGGGCGCCACCGCGAAGATCCTCGAGCTCCCGGCCGACACCCGGCGAGTCGGTCGTTTCAATGGAACGATGCTGGGTACAATCGATCACCTGTGCTCCAGGAGGAGGCATGTCAGACGATACGGATGCACACGATGCCGTGGCGCGCTCGCGCCGTTACTTTCTTCAGCGGGCGGCAGGCTGCGCGGGGCTGCTGCTCGCGCCGCTCGGCGCGGTCGGCGCGCAACGCTCCGCGGTGTGCCGCGTGTCGTTCGTGCATGCGCATACCGGCGAGACGCTGTCCGCGGACTATTGCAGGGACGGTGTGTATCAGGCGGATCGCCTCGCGCAAGTGGACCGCTTCCTGCGTGATTTTCGCAACGGCGAGGTGCATCCGATCGATCCGCGGCTCATGGATATCCTGTACAAGCTGCAGGTCCGGGTGGACCGCGAGGTTACCTACGAGGTGCTATCCGGATATCGATCGCCGCAGACCAACGCGGCGCTTCACAGAACGTCCTCCGGTGTCGCCACGCGCAGCCTGCACATGGAAGGCCGCGCGATCGACGTACGCATGACGGGCTTCCCGACGCGCAAGCTGCGTGACCTTGCACTATCGCTGCGAAGCGGCGGAGTCGGCTTTTATGCGCGTCCGGACTTCCTGCATCTCGACACGGGGCGCGTCAGGACCTGGGCGGCGTAAGACGGGAGTTCCGTTACTTGTTCCTCAGTTGGAGCAGTTCCTCCAGTTTCTGGTCGTACCCGTAAATATCCTCGAAGAACTGCACCCGGCCGGATTCCATGGCCATGACCGTTCCGTACAGGATCATCACCTGAATCGGCTTGGAGAGAGCCACCCGCTGATTCGGCTCGCCTTTCATCGCCAGATCGATTTTTTCCGCGTTCCAGTCCCCTTCCGCGTTGCGCAACACATGCGCAGCAAGCGCCACCGGGTCGCCGACGCGGATGCACCCGTGACTGAAGGCGCGGCTCGACTCCTTGAACAGGCGCTTGTCCGGCGTCGAATGCAGGTAGACGCTGTGAACGTTCGGAAACACGAACTTGATCGCGCCGAGCGCATTGTCCGGCCCCGGTTGCTGACGCAGCCGAACCGCTCCGGTAGCCAGCGCCTTGATGTTCTTCCGCGTGGACGGCACGACAGGCGAGTCATCCCTCCTGCCGCTGACCAGCTCCAGGTGATTCCTCGTGAGAAAGGCGGGCTTGGCGCGGATTTGCGGCAGCATTTCGCGCTGCACGATCGAGTCGGGCACGTCCCAGTACGGCC
>DATFEI010000007.1:0-3852 GCA_035251315.1 Burkholderiales bacterium
TCGGCCCGGGTGAGGCGGTGATGGCGCACCAGACCGACGAATACGCGAGCCAGGAGCGCATCCGCCAGTCGGTGGCCATCTACGAGGCTCTGATCCGGGACTGGGTCACATCTTCCTGATGAGCTTGTCCTGGGTCAGTACGACGCGCGTGCCCTTGGTGAACTCTTTGCTCGCGGTGTCCACGTACTGCACGGTGCCGTTGTCCATCTTGATCTCCAGGCGCTGCATCGGCTGAGCCGTACCGCCGGCTGCGGCGCTGGTCGGCGACGGCATGATGGCCGTCACGGTGCCCTGGCCTGCGGTGTAGGGATGTACGTTGGTGACCACCTTCGGTGTGGGCTGGCTCGCCCCGCTCTGCTGGGGCGGGCGGGTACTACAGGCTCCGAGCGCGGCAGCGGCTACCACTGAAACCGCAATCAGTCTATTCATAGCGATCCTCCATATGGATTAGCGCTCTTTAGCTAGCAATTCGCGTTCCGCCGCCGCTACACTGTCCACATGCTCCGCTCGCTGTCCTTCGCTCTGGTGCTCCTCGCCGGGACCGCGATGGCCCAGGAGCCACTGACGCCGGAGGAGCGGGCGTTCGCGGCACTACCGCAGGACGTGCGAGCGCTGCTGAGCGGGCTTCCCACCCGCGAGGCACTGCAAAAATACGATTTCGCGCGGCAGAACCTGATCGCTCTCGGCACGCCCTATCCCTCACCGGAGCGCCTTCGCGCTCAGGTGGAGGCGGTGCTCGCGCGGCGCGACATGGTGCAAAGCTGGAGTGCCGGCGCGACGAGCTTCCCGCCGCTCAGTCCGCTCGTTCCGTCTGTGGCGTTCGAGTATCGTTAGCTTCGCCGCTGCCGCGGGACGCTGCTTCGCGGCCCTGCCGTAAGCAATCCTCGCGCAGAGTTCCGGACAGTTCCTTGCAGCGCTGTTCGACCTGCGCTTGATCGGTGGGGCTGTCCGGCATACCGCCCGTTTCTCCAGGCAGGATCGTTCCACCCCTGAGCGCGCCCTCGCTCGGCGCGGCGCCGTCCCGGCTCTGTCCCGGCGGAATCGAGCCGCGCTGGCCATCCTGGCCGCCGGCGGCGGAAGCGCAAGCGAGCAGGGTCATGGCGATCAGCAGCCGAAATGCGCTCATGGCCCGCGGCCGCAAGTTACGCTCCTGGCCTGACCAGGCTTTCCAGCTCCCTTGAGTTGGCCCGACGCCGTTCGGCGACAGTCCGTAGCGCTTCGGTTTCCGCGGATCGAGAAAAATGCCGCTTGGCAGGCGCGCCGCTCGTGGCTACGCTTCGCACAAGTTTTGAACACACGAGGAGCGAGCATGGATGGAGCCGCCGTTTCCCGCCTCATGTCCCTGGTTCCGGAGCGCATGGCGCGCAGCCAGAGCGGCAGCCACTTCCGCGGCGACGGCTCCGCGCGGATGGATCTTCTTTGCCGATTCATGCACTGGCTTGCGCCGCTCAGCCAGGTGACGCGTGAGGAGCAGCAGCTTCTAGGCGTGCGCGCCGGCGGCAAGGTGATGGCCGAGGGCGACGAGGCCGCCGACGAGATGGAGGACGGATCGCTGCGCGACCCGGGGCCCGGGAGTCAGATCACCGCGTAGCGAACGGCGCGCCAGGGCGCGGCTAGCGGAACAGGGCGTCGATTTCGGCCCGGCTCAGGCCGATGTCCTTCAGCGTATGATCGCTGAGGGCGCGCAGCTCGGTGCGCGAGCGCGCCGCGGCCCACGCCCTGAACAATCTCCTGAGAAGGCGAACCATGGCGGCTACTATGCCGGCCGCTGCGCGCGGGCCGCAAACGCAAAATGCGCACGCACGCCATGCGCGTCGGGAATGCTAGACCTTGAGGAAGAGGGTCACGAGCGGGTTCGCCCCGCGCTGCGCGCTCCAGTGCCCGTGGACTTTGGGATCGAAAGCCTCGCCCTCGGGCAGCGTGTCGGCGGAAAAGAAATGATCGCCAGGGCGGAACACGTGTGAGCTACCGTCCTGCAGGCCGATCTCCATCTCGCCCGCGAGGATGAAGACCCATTGCGGCTGCGGCGTGCAGTGCCACTGGCTCCGGAATCCGACCGGGCTCGCGCGTAGCTGGTAGCCGCTCGACGGAAAAATGGGCGACAGCATCGCCTGCTGCGTGCCCTCTGGCAGCGCGACCTCCTCCTCGCGCCATCGCGCGCGGCCGTCCGCGCCGGTGCACAGCACGAGTTTGGTAAAGGTCATGGTGCGTTCCCCCACATTAGGATAGTACCGCCGAGGAGGACGACGCATGCGCATGAAATGGATCGCGACCGGGCTGCTCGTGCTGGCGGCCATCGTCTACGTGGTGTCCGAGAAGCTCGACTATTACTATCTATCGGCGTTCAGCGAGGCGGCGATGGTCGGTGCGCTCGCCGACTGGTTCGCGGTGGTGGCGCTTTTCCGCAGGCCGCTCGACCTTCCGATCCCGCACACCGCGATAATTCCGCGCAACAAGGGCAGGATCGCGCGCGGGCTGTCGGAATTCATCCAGCAGAACTTCCTTTCGTCGGCCGCCGTAGTTCAACGCATCGCCGAGTTCCGGCCCGCCGATACGCTGTGCCGCTGGCTGCTGAAGGCCGAGAACGTCGATATCGTAGCGGGCTACGCGACGCGCTTCGTCGCCTACGCGCTCACCGCGGTCGACGACGAGCGCGTGCGGCGCTTCCTCCAGCGCAACGTCACCGGCCTGCTGCGCAACGCGGACGTCGCCTCGGCCGCGGCTCAGATCCTCGACATCCTGACCGAGAACAAGCGCCACCACGCGCTTCTCGACGCCGCGCTCAACGCCCTCGATGATCTGCTGGCGAAGGAGGAAACGCGGCGCTACATCGCGGTGGAGGTCGGCAAGAGCGCGCCGCTGCTCAAGCGGATCAGCGACTGGTTCCAGCTCCAGCTCGACGAGCGCGCGGCGCTCAAGATCGCCGAGGCGGCGATCGCCAAGGTGCACGAGGTGCGCGAGGACCGCGAGCACGAGCTGCGCCGGCGCTTCGACGAATTTGTCGCGCGGTTCATCGCGAGTCTGAAAGACGACGCATCGTTGCGCGAAAAAGTCGAAGCCGTGCGCAACGAGATCCTGGAAAACCCCGCGCTCGGCGACTACATCGGCGGGCTGTGGCAGGAGTTCCGCGTTTGGCTGGGCGCGGACCTGCAGCGAGCTTCCTCGGTGACTCGCCAGCGCGTCGCGGGCATGGTGCGCGCCTTCGGCGAGCGCCTGGAGGCCGACCGCGAGATCCGGCAGTGGATCGACGAGCAGATCCTTACCGCGATCCCGCCGCTCGTGGACGAGCATCGCGCGAAGATCGGGCGCTTCATCGAGGATCAGATCAACGGCTGGCAGGAGAAAAAACTCGTCGACGAGCTCGAGCGCCACATCGGCCCCGACCTGCAGTACATCCGCGTCAACGGCACGCTGGTCGGCGGGCTTGCCGGCCTTGCGATCGCCGCGCTCACCCAGCTCGCGCGCTAAGCGCAATTCGGGGTCAGGGTCGCAAATCGTTCTTGCGTACGTAGAGAACGAATTCGGACCCTGACCCCGGTTTCAGCGTTGCTGTACGGGGTCGTCTTTGCTGCGGTCCTGGCGCTCAGCCGGTTTTCGTTCGCTGATTGGCTGGTCCTTGTTCGACTCGCTTTTGTCAGGGCGCTCGACGTTGTTGCCGGGAGGCTCGACGCGCGAGCCGGTGTCCATTTTGTCATCGCGCATGCCCGCACCCGCGGCAGCGCCACTGCCGCGCACATCGGCGCCGCCCTGGATCCTGGTATTCGGATCGATCTCCAGCGGGGGTTGGGCGGCAAACGCTGCCGAAGACAAGAGACTCACGATGAGTGATAAGGCGGTTCGCATGGCCCCGAA
>DATFEI010000177.1:0-11470 GCA_035251315.1 Burkholderiales bacterium
TATGTCGACGAGCTGTGCGAACATAGTCCGTTCAAGAGGTTGAACGAGGAGAAATGAGCCAATGAGGCTGAAAGACAAGGTCGCGATCGTCACCGGGGCAGGCTCGGGCTTCGGCGCGGGCATCGCCCGGCGCTTCGCCGAAGAAGGCGCGCAGGTCGTCGTGAACGACATCAACTCCCAGGCGGGCGAGCACGTCGCGCGAGACGTGGGCGGAAAGTTCGTCCACGCGGACGTCACCAAAGGCGAGGATTGGGCGAAGCTGGTTCGCGCCGCCGGCGAGCGCCTCGACATCGTGGTCAACAACGCCGGCTGGACTCACCGCAACAAGCCTTACCTCGAGGTGACCGAGGCCGAGTTCGACCGCGTGTACGCGGTCAACGTGAAGAGCATCTATCTTTCGGCGCTGCACGCGGTGCCGGTGTTCCGCAAGCGCGGCGGCGGCTGCTTCGTAAACATCGCCTCCACCGCCGGCGTGCGGCCGCGGCCGGGGCTCACGGTCTACAACAGCTCGAAGGGCGCGGTAATCATCATGTCGAAGTCGATGGCCGGCGAGCTCGGACCCGACAAGATCCGCGTCAACTGCGTCAACCCGGTGTTCAGCCCGGAGACCTCGCTCTCGGCCGATTTCGCCGGCGGCGCGCTGACTGAAGAGGCAAAGAAGCGCTTTCTCGGCACTATTCCCCTGGGCCGCTTCTCCACCCCGCTCGATGTGGCGAACGCGTGCCTCTATCTCGCCTCGGACGAGGCGAGCTTTATCAGCGGCGTGTGCATCGAGGTGGACGGCGCTCGGTGCGTCTAGGGAAAATCTGAAGAATTCCTCCCCGCCTCCGCGGGGACGACGATTCAGTGCTTCAGTCCCTCTAGGCGCGTTTTAGCCCCCCCAGGAGGGCGGCTACCTGGGGACGCTTACGCCTGCTTAGCGGCTGGGGTTCGGGCTTTGCGGCGGGGGGAGTAGATGCCGAGGGCTCGTAGGGCTTGGAGAAGATCGGGTCGGCGGGGCGTTTAGGCGGCATGCCCGGTGCCGGCCTTCGCTCCTTCTCCCGGCGCGCCTGGTCGCCCATCAACGTGGCGACGCTCGCGCCGCTCGGCCCGAAGCCCGGGATCAGCACGCGCTCGATGCGTTTCTTGATCAGGCGCTCGATCGCCGCCATCGCATCGTGGTCCTGCGGCGCCACAAGCGAGATCGCCTCGCCCGGAAGACCGGCGCGGCCGGTGCGCCCGATGCGGTGCACGTAGTCTTCGGGCGAATGCGGGACATCGAAGTTGATCACCTGCGGCAGGCCTTCGATGTCCAGACCGCGCGAGGCGACATCGGTTGCCACCAGCACGGCGGTCTTGCCGGACTTGAAGTCGGCGAGCGCCGCTTCGCGCTCGGCTTGGGACTTGTCGCCGTGGATCGCGTCGGCGTGAATATGGTCGCGCCGCAGCTGATGCGCGAGGCGGTTTGCGCCGATGCGCGTGCCGGTGAACACCAGCACCTGGCGCAGGCCGCGCGTCTGGATGAGGTAGGCGAGGAGCTCGCGCTTCTTCTCGCGAGCGACCGGGTGCAGTACATGGGTGACAAGCTCAGCGGCGGCGTTGCGCGCCGCCACCTGGATTTCGGCCGGGTTGCGCAGCAGCGTCTTCACAAGCGTGCGGATCTCATCCGGAAAGGTTGCGGAAAAGAGCAGGTTCTGCCGCTCGCGCGGAAGCAGCGCGATGATGCGCTTGATGTCGGGCAGAAAGCCCATGTCGAGCATGCGGTCGGCCTCGTCCAGCACCAGGATCGAGACCTGGTTGAACATCACCGTCTTGTTTTGCACGTGGTCGAGCAGGCGGCCGGGCGTTGCGACCAGGATCTCCACGCCTTTGCGCAGCTGCTCGATCTGGGCGTTCATGTCCACGCCGCCGTAGACCACGGCGCTGCGCAGCGGGACCTTCGCTCCGTAGTCGCGGAAGCTCTCGGCCACCTGCACCGCAAGCTCGCGCGTCGGCGTGAGGACGAGCGCGCGCACCGGGTGGCGCGCCGGGGAGGCGGACTGGCTGGCGAACGAGGCGAGCCGCTGCAGGATCGGAAGCGCGAACGCGGCGGTCTTGCCGGTGCCGGTCTGCGCGCCCGCCATGAGGTCGCGCCCGGCGAGCACGAGCGGGATCGCCTGTTCCTGTACCGGCGTGGGCTTGGTGTAACCGAGTTCCGCGACGGCCGCAGTGAGCGGCGCAATCAGGCCGAGTTGATCAAAAGCTGAAGCGATAATGTTGAATTATAAGTCAATTCAGGGTGCGGACGCGCTCTTCTTCCTCCTGCGGCTCGGTCCCCGGAAGCTTGAGCTCCATGTCCCAGTCGCTTTTCTTGACCGCCGATTTCAGCAACCGGCACACCGAATGCAGCAGCACCGAGTCGAAGGTGAGCGTGATGCCCTGGCCCTGCGCCGGGTGCAGCGCAACTACCGGCTGGCCCGTGCGGTCGTGGCCGGTCTGGATGCGCGCGAGGAGCAGCGGCACTTCGCCAAGCGGCCGCTCGCTGCCCGCGGCGTCGTAGGGCTTGGAGAAGTCAGCCTTCGAGACGGCGTGCTCGTGCTCAAGCCCGAGCAGCGCCTTGCGCGCCTCCGGGTTCGCCTGGGTGCGAATGCGCGGGCTCGCCTCTTCAGCGAGCTTTACGAGCAGCGGCCACAGCAGCTTCACGAAACGGCGCGTGAGCGCAAGCCGCAGCTCCACGCCCTCGCTAGTCGCGACGAGCATCAGCAACCGGTCCTGCTCGGCGTCATAATCGACCTTGAGCTGGTGCAGCCGCATGGGGAAATAGTATATGGCGCAACTGGTCGAAGCCACCGGCGCGGCCGAGGTGGATCGGGTACGCGAGCTCTTCGCCGAATACGCCCGCATGGTGGACGAGCCTTGCTGCTTCGCGGACTTTGAGCGCGAGCTCGCCTCTCTGCCCGGGGAATACCGCCTGTTCCTCGCCGATCCGGCCGCCGGCTGCGTCGCCGTGCGCGTCCTCGATCCCGAGACCGCTGAAATGAAGCGGCTTTACGTGCGAGCTGCGCACCGCGGGCGGGGCCTCGGCCGCGCGCTTGCCGAGGTTGCGATCGCCGTAGCGCGCGAAGCGGGCTGCCGCCGCATCGTGCTCGATACGTTGCCCAAGATGCGCGAAGCCCAGAAGCTCTACCGCGCGCTCGACTTCCGCCCTATCCCGCCTTACCTGAAAAATCCCACCCCCGGAGCGCTCTGCTTCGAGCTCAGGTTTTCCTGATCCGCTCCACGAGCTCCGTGGTCGAGCGCTGGTACTCGAATGCGATGGACACCACCTTACCGCCGCGGGCGAGCACGCCGCCTGCGCCCGCGATGCGCTCCACCGGCCAATCACCCCCCTTCGCGAGCACCTGCGGCCGGCAGGCGGCGACCAGCGCCTCGGGCGTGTCCTCGTCGAACCAGGTGACCGCATCGACGCACTCGAGCGCTGCCACCACGGCCAGTCGGTCGACGAGCGGGTTGAGCGGCCGGTCGGCTCCCTTGCCCAAGCGCCGAGCCGAGCTGTCGGAGTTCAAGGCGACGAGGAGCGCGGCGCCGAGCGCGCGCGCGCGTGCGAGATACGTGACGTGCCCCCGGTGCAGGAGGTCAAAAACGCCGTTGGTGAAGACGAGCGGGCGCTCGAGCGCGCCGATCCAGGTCTCGAGCGCGGCGGGGTCCCGGATCTTCGCCTCGAACGGCGGCGGCTTCACGTGCGCGGCGGCTTGGGCTTCTCGGCCGGCGGCGGCGCAGGCCGGCAGCGCTCGTCGCCTGGGTTGCAGTATTCGAGCACCCTCACCACCTTGCGCACGCCGCCGGTGGTGCGCGCGATCTCGGTAGCCTTGTCGGCTTCGGCTTCAGTGACGAGCCCCAGCAGGTAAACGACGCCCGCCTCGGTGACTACCTTCACGTGGAGCGCGTTCAGTTCTTTTACGTTGACGAAGCCGCTTTTCACCCTCGCCGTGATCGTGGCGTCGTTCGCACGCGAAGTGGCCGACGCGATGCCGGCCACCTGGATTTCATTCGTCACGCTGCGTACGTTCGGCACCTCGGCCACGAGCTTCTCCGCCTCGGCGCGGACCCCCTCGTCCCAGGCCTGGCCGGTCAGCAGCACCGCGCGGTTGAAGGAAGTGACGTTGATATAGCCGCGCTCGCCGATGCGCTCGGCAATGCGGCTCGCGGCGCGCGATTCGATGGAGCTGTCGTCGAGCTGGGTGCCGGTGGTGCGGCGGTCCTCGAGCGAGCTCACGGCGGCGACCCCGCCGACGCCGATGACGGCCGGGCAGCCCTGCAGGGCAAGCGCGGGAATCAGCGCGAGAAGAGCAATGTATCGATGGCGTCGCATAAGCAATGAATGCAAAGGATATGGACTTCCTGGATGCGGGCGGTTTTCTTGTGCGGCACGCAGAGGTGCACGTCCTCGGGCTGGAGCGCTGCGGCCATCTTGCCGCCGCCGTTGCCGGTGAGCGCCACGACGCGGATGCCGAGCTCGTGCGCAGCTTGGACGGCATCGATGACATTCGCCGAGTTTCCGCTGGTCGAGATGGCGAGCAGCGCGTCGCCGCGCCGGCCGATCGCACGCAGCGGCTTGGAGAACACCTGCTGGTAGGCATAGTCGTTCGCGATCGAGGTGAGGCTCGAGGTGTCGGTGCTCAGCGCGACCGCGGCAAGCGGCGGACGCTCCATCTCGAAGCGGTTGACGAGCTCGGCGGCGAAGTGCTGCGCGTCCGCAGCCGAACCGCCGTTGCCGCAGGACAAGATCTTACCGCCGTCGCGCAGGGTCTGGGCAAGAAGCCGGGACGCCCGGGCCAACGGCTCGGTCAGCGCGGCGGATGCGGCCTGCTTGAGATTCGCGCTCTCGGCGAAGTGCGCGGCGATGCGGGACTCGAGCACGCCGCGATTCTACTCGACGTAGACATCGAAACACACACGGCGCGCGGGATTGGGATGCTCCACGAGCGCGCTGATGCGCGCGCGCAATGGCGTGCCGCGCTCGAGCGCCCAGGCAAGCGCCGCGTTCTCGCGCCGCGGGATGTAGCCGAGCAGGCGGCCACGCCACAGCACCTTCACGGCGTTCGTGTCGTGCGCATTGTCAGGCTCGCGCGCGAGCTCGAGGCGGTCGCCGACGCGCAGCTCGCGCCACACTTCGGCGGCGGCATGATAGCGAAAGCCGGCAAGCGGCGAGCTCTGCACGACAATGCGAACCTGCTCCTCGGCCCCGGCGAGCCCGCACGCAAGAGCGAAGAGCGCCGCTATTCGCCAAAAGCGTCGCGGATCCATTGCACGTGGATCGACGCGCCGTCCACCAGAAACACGTCGAAGCGGCACAGGGCATCGGGCCGGCGCGTGAGATACAGGCGCGCCGCCGCGAGCAGGCGCTGGCGTTTCGCCGCGGTGACGCTTTCGCCCGCGCCGCCAAACCCGGGCCCGCTACGCATGCGCACCTCGGCGAATACCAGCATGCCGCGCTCTTCCGCGATCAAGTCGATTTCGCCGAGGCGGCAGCGCCAGTTGCGCTCCAGGATACGCAGGCCGGCGGCGCGCAGGAGCCCGGCGCAAAGGTCTTCGGCTCGCGCACCCTGGGCGTTCATGGCACGCTTAACGAACTGGAGGTACTGCGGTTGACTCCCGGGGTCCTATATGTGGTTGCAACTCCGATCGGGAACCTGGCCGACGCGAGCCCGCGCTCACTCGAGACGCTGAGAAATGCCGACTTGGTCGCGTGCGAGGACACGCGCACGACGCGCACGCTTCTCACGCGTCACGGCATCTCCGCGCGCACCGTTGCGCTGCATGCACACAACGAGCGCCGTGCCGCCGCCGGGCTGATCGCAGCGCTGCGCGAGGGCAGAAGCGTCGCCCTGGTGAGCGACGCCGGCACGCCGGGCGTATCCGATCCGGGTGCCTGGCTCGTCGCCGAAGCGCACCGCGCCGGGATCCGCGTGAGCCCGGTGCCCGGGCCGAACGCCGCGGCTGCGGCGCTGTCGGCCTCGGGATTCGCGGCACCGCGCTTCCTCTTCGTCGGCTTCCTGCCGGCGAGCCCGGCCGCGCGGCGCAAGGCCCTCGAGGCGCTCGAGGCGCCCTGCCCGGTGGTGATCCACGAGGCGCCGCATCGCGTCGCGGAGACGTTGCGCGACCTGAAAGAGAGGTTCGGCGATGCGAGGGAAATCGTGGTCGCGCGCGAGCTCACCAAGAAATTCGAGGAGCTTGTGCGCCTGCCGCTCGGCCAGGCGGCGGACTGGCTCGCCGCGCGAGCGGAACGCAGCCAAGGCGAGTTCGTGCTCGTGCTCGCCCCGGGCGCGGAGCAGGAGCGCCACGCGTTTGACGCGGACAAGGTGCTGGAGGTGCTTCTCGAAGCGCTCGCGCCGAGCGAAGCGGCGCGCCTCGCTGCGAGGATCACCGGCGCGCCTAAAAAAATGCTTTACCGCAAGACAATCCGACGGGTTAAGTAAAATTCGCCGAAGTGGATCGCATAACGCTGAGGCGCCCCGACGACTGGCATCTGCACCTGCGCGACGGCGCCGCGCTCGCGTCGGTGTTAGGCGATTCGGCGCGCCGCTTCGCGCGCGCGATCGTCATGCCGAACCTCAAGCCGGCGGTGCGCACCACCGCCCAGGCAATGGAGTACCGCAGCCGCATCCTGGCGGCGCTCCCGCATGGCGCGAAGCTCGAGCCGCTGATGACGCTGTACCTCACCGACGACACGCCGCCGGAGGAGATTGCGCGCGCGAAAGCGTCGGGGCACGTATTCGGCGTCAAGCTCTACCCCGCGGGCGCAACCACGCACTCGGACGAAGGCGTGACCCGTCTGTCGCGCTGCTTCCACGCGATGGAGAAGATGGAAGAGCTCGGCATGCCGCTCCTCGCGCACGGCGAGTCCACCGACCCGGCGATCGACGTCTTCGACCGCGAGCAGGCGTTCATCGAGGAAGTGCTCGGCCCCACCGTCGAGCGCTTCCCGCGCCTCAAAATCGTCCTCGAGCACATCACCACGCGCGAGGCGGTGCACTATGTGGAAGTCACCGGGCCGAACGTGGCCGCCACCATTACCGCGCACCACCTGCTCCTCAACCGCAATGCGCTGTTCCTCGGCGGCATCCGGCCGCACCATTACTGCCTGCCGGTGCTCAAGCGCGAAAGCCATCGGGAGGCGCTGGTCGAGGCCGCCACTTCGGGCAACGCCAAGTTCTTCCTCGGCACTGACAGCGCTCCGCATGCGCGCAGCGCCAAGGAAGCGGCGTGCGGCTGCGCCGGCGTCTACACCGCGCACGCGGCGATCGAGCTTTACGCCGCGGCGTTCGAGGAGGCGGGCGCGCTCGACAAGCTGGAAGGATTCGCAGCCGTATTCGGCGCGCAGTTCTACGGCCTGCCGCTCAATGCCGGCACGATCACGCTCGAGCGTAGCGAGTGGCGCGTCCCAGAGCGGCTCGCTTTTGGGGCCGAGGAGCTCGTACCGCTGCGCGCCGGAGAAACCGTGCCCTGGAAGCTCGTCTAGCGCATCCCCTTTTCGACGCCGTACGGCCCTGGCTTGGGCGGGAGCGTTCGCTGGAAGGCCTGAACGCTCTTGCGGAAAAGCAAGAACTGAGGACCGAAAGCGGCCGTCCGGTGCGGTTCGTGGCGCCCGGCGAGAAGGATGCTTACTACGAGATCAAGGTGTACGAAACCGGCCGCGTCGAAACCCGGCCCGACAGCCTGCACGATTACTTCAACGCGCTCGCGTGGCTCGCATTCCCGCTCACCAAAGCGCGCATCAACGCCATGCACGCCGCCGAGATCCCGCGCGAGCGCGGACGCCGCGGGCGGCTGCGCGACCTGCTGACAATTTTCGACGAGGGCGGCGCGATCGTGCAGTCCGATGACGCACACCTGATTTCGCTGTTAGAGGGCTTCGAGTGGAAAAAGCTCTTTTGGGAGAACCGGGAATGCGTTGTGAAATCAATGCGGCTCGTCGTTTTCGGACACGCCGTGCTCGAAAAGGCGCTCGAGCCGTGGCCGGGAATCACTTGCAAGGCGATCGTCGTGGAGCCGCGCGCGCATCCGGACAGCGCGGCGCGCGACTGGCTCGCGGGCCTTGCCCCCGACGCATCGCCGCGCCTCATGCCGCCGCTGCCGATCTTCGGCTTTCCGGGCTGGCACGCCGAGAACGCACGCGGCGGCTTCTACGACGACGCGCGCTACTTCCGTCCGCTGCGGCCGGAACGCTACGGGAAAACGTAGCGAATCGCCTGGCCGCGAGGTACCGCCTCCGGGTGACGCGAGAGCACCAGCTCGGTGATCTCGGCGACGCGGCTGAACGGCACGTCCACCATCATCAGCACGCGTCCGGCCTCGATATCGGCCTGGAACTGCCTGAGCCGCGAGTTCGGCACCGCGGCCCCCGCCATGCTCGCCATCCAGGCGCCGAGCGGCGCGCCCAGCAGCATGCCGATCAGCACCGCGACGAGCTGCGGGCTCGTCCCTTGCGGCGGATACGCGAGCACCATGACTCCGACAAGCCCGCCGATGATCGCTCCGAGCGCCAGGCCGACCGCTGCGCCATGCACCATGTCGGTCTTGTCGAAGTAGCTCGCCTCGTGAAGCGGATCGAGCGCGGTGCCGCGCCTTGCGAGGAAGCGCATGCGGCGGTCCTCGACGCGGGCGAGCAGCAGGTCGTCGGCGGTGCGGCGCGCGCTGTCGACGTCGGGCAACACGAAATACAGGCGTCTGCGCATAAATCGCCCTCCTTGCTTGTTCTTAGACTGTGCCTGCCGCGGTAAAATTGCAATCGGAGTCGGCCAGGCAGCCGCTGCGCGCGCCTCTTCTAGAGGCGACGTAGAGGAAAGTCCGGGCTCCGCAGAGCAGGATGCGGGGTAACACCCCGGCACGCATAAACGTCGCGGCTTGCGGCGCGAAGGTGACGAATAGGGCCACAGAGACGAGTCCCGGAGGCAACTTCGGGGGTGAAACGCGGCAACCTCCATCCGGAGCAACACCAAATAGGCAAGCGTGGTGGCGAAAGCCACCAGTGGGAACAAGCCACTTCAGGCCTGCTCGGCCGAGCTTGCGGGTAGGTGGCTAGAGCCCCGGGGCAACCCGGAGCCCAGAGGAATGGCTGCCGGCTGCGCCGCGTCAAAACCGGCGGGGCCACAGAACCCGGCTTACCGGCCGACTCCCTTGCTTAGGGTCTCCCGGCGGAGAATAATCCTCCGCTGGGGGGAGTAATGCAGGATCGCCTCAGCCAGAACGACGTGACGAATCGCGTCAACGTCGAAGATCCTGCGCGGGTTCGCGATGCGGTGCTCGCGATCTACGCCGCGCGCTATCCCGGCGCGGACCTCGCCGCCGTCGAGCGCGGCTTCGCCGACTTCAAAGCGATGTTCGAAGGCCGCTATCCCGGCTACCTGGCGTGCGACACGCTGTACCACGACATGCGCCACACGCTCGACATGACACTCGCGACGGCGCGCCTGGTCGACGGCCATGAGCGCACCTGCGCCGCCGCCGAGCGCCTCGGACCGCGCCGCGCGGTGCTCGGCGTGCTGATCGCGCTGCTGCACGATTCGGGCTACCTGAAGCGCGCCGCCGAAGCCGCGGTGGAAAACGGCGCCGTGTTCACCAAGACCCATGTCAGCCGCGGCGCCGAGTTGATATCGGCCTACCTGCCGAGCATCGGCTTCGGCGCGGAAGCGCCGCTCGCCGCGCGCCTGGTGCACTTCACCGGCTACGAGATGGACATTGACGACATCCGGGTTCAGGACCCGAAGGACCGGCTGGTCGGCTGCCTGGTGGGCACCGCCGACCTCCTCGGCCAGATGTCGGACCGGATGTATCTCGAGAAATGCCGCGAGTTCCTTTACCAGGAGTTCGTCTGGGGCAAGATCGCGCGCGAGCGCCTGCCCGAGGGCCACGAGCTCGTGCGCTACGCCTCGCCCGAGGACCTGATCGTCAAGACGCCCGGCTTCTACGACTATGTCGCGCGCACGCGCATGCAGAAAAAGCTGGGAAGCGTCGGCCGCTACGCCGAGGCGTACTTCGACGGGCTGAATCTGTACCAGTCCGAGATCGACCGCAACATGGATTTCCTGCGCGAGACGATCGAGGCCGAGGATTTCAAGCGTTTGCGGCGCAGCTGCTATTCGCTTTCCGCGGGCAGGCGCCGCGCAGTGTGAATTAATTAACGTCGTCGATAACGGACGCTTGTTCGCCGCGGAGAATCATGGCAAAACCGCGCCATGGCCGTGCCGAACAAACTGCAGAAACAGGTGCCCGCGCCTGCGCTGTACCGGCTGCTCAGCGACAGCGCGCTCGCGCGCGCTGCGCTCGGCGCATGCGGCTTTCCGATCGCGATGCTCGACGCGGGCGCGGCGGCGCGCCCGGTGACCTACGTGAACGCGGCTTTCGAGAAGTTCTTCGGCTACGCGGCCGACGACGCGCTCGAGCAGCCGCTCGCGGCGCTCGTCTTCCGCGGCGACGAGCCGCTCGTGCACCGCATGCTCGCGGAGCCTAACTCGCGCTGGAAACTCAGGGCGTGGGGAAAAGATGACGCCCTACGCTATGTCGAGGTCTCCCTCGGCGCCGTGCGCAACGGCGAGGACGAGCTCACCCATTGGGTGGTCGCCTTCTCCGATCGGGCCGAAGTCGAGCAGCTGCGCTCGGAGCTCGAGGGATTGCGCTCGCTCGCCGCCGGGCCCTAGGAGACTTTCTTTTCCAGCCAGCGCGCGGTGCGCAGCAGCCGCGCGTCGTAGCCTTTGCGTCCCACCAGCTGTACGCCGAGCGGCAGGCCGTTTTGTCCCTGCATTAACGGCAGCGTGATCGCCGGCATGCCGAGCAACGTCCAGATGGAGCAGAATACCGGGTCGCCTGTCGACCCAAGCCCTTTTGGCGCGGTGCCGAGCGCGCTCGGCGTAAGGATCGCGTCGTAGCGCTGCTGGAAGAGCTCATCGAGGCTCTCCACCGTAGGGGCGATGCGCCGCAGGGCGCGCTGGTAGTCGAGCGCTTTTGTTTCGCGCCCGCGCTCCAGCAGTGAACGCAGCTTCTCGGAGAGCTTGTCGCGCCCTGCGAGCCACAGCGACTCGAGGTTGGCCGCCATCTCGGCTTCCATGATGGTCCGATGCCAGTCCCACGCCTCCGAGGCGGATGGGAACAGCTCGACCTCTTCCACCTGCTTGCCGAGCGTTTCCTGCAGCTCGGCGTAGGCTTCCTTCGTGTCGGGGTCCGTGCGCTCCCAATGCGGCGTCTTGATGAAGGCGAACATGGGCTCAAGCGGAGGTTCTTCACGAGAGATGTCACCAAAAGCAATCCGCGCTCTCGGCCTCGTGTCGGGATCGAGCTCGTCGTAGCCCTGGAGCTGCTCAAGCAGCAACGCGAGGTCCTCCACGCTGCGCGCAAAGAGGCCCACATGATCGAGCGTGCGCGACAGCGCGAGGATGCCGCTCCGCGGGATCAGCCCGTGCGTCGGCTTGAAGCCGTAGGCGCCGCAGAAGGCCGCAGGCCGGATCACCGAGCC
>DATFEI010000126.1:0-10494 GCA_035251315.1 Burkholderiales bacterium
AACGATCCCTGCGGATTTTCGCCTTGTTTCATCCTCGTGCAAGCCGCCTTGGCGACTGGCGATCAGATCACGCAGCCGTTCACTGTACGAAAAAACCACGAGCTCGGGACACAGTGCGCGCAGGTTGCGCGCGAGCGTTGATTTGCCAGTAGCCGCAGCGCCAGTGAGATAAACAACTGGCACAAAAGCTAACGCAACCCTGCGTTGATCTTCTCCAGCATCCCCCCTCCCGGGCACAGGTCCTTCTCGGCGAGCTTATTGAACGGCGCTTCATAGGTATTGAGATGAGCGTGCAGATCTTCAGCATCCGGTGCCAGGTAGAGAAGGCCCGTCAGCACCTCGCCCTTCTCCGCCGCGCGCGCGATATGAGTCATGGCGTTGACGCGGTCGCTGGGGTCGTAGTCGGGGGCGAGCTTGCGCAGCTTGATGATGGAGCCATCGTGCTGCGGGACTTCGATGACGCCACCTTCGGAGTAGTCAACGATGATGGCTTCGCGTGAGGGCCAGAAGTCCAGGCGGTTGACGGCCTCGTTGTGCTCGCGGATGTAGTCGTAGCTCTTGGTTGAGCCCGCGTGGTTATTGAAAGCGACGCACGGGCTGATGACATCGATGAAGGCGGCGCCGGGGTGAGCGATGGCGGCCTTGACGAGCGGGATGAGCTGCGCCTTGTCGCCGCTGAAGCTGCGCGCCACGAAGGTGGCGCCCATCAGAAGCGCGAGGCTCACGGTGTCGACCGGGGCGTCCTTGTTGGTCGCGCCCTTCTTCGCCTTGGAGCCCTTGTCGGCGGTGGCGGAGAACTGGCCCTTGGTCAGGCCGTAGACGCCGTTGTTCTCGAGGATGTAGGTCATGTTGACCCCGCGGCGCATGACGTGGGCGAACTGGCCGAGCCCGATGGAGGCGGAGTCCCCGTCGCCAGAAACGCCAAGGTAGATCAGGTCGCGGTTCGCGAGGTTGGCGCCGGTGAGGACCGACGGCATGCGGCCGTGGACGGTGTTGAAGCCGTGCGAGTTGCCGAGGAAGTAGTCCGGAGTCTTGGAGCTGCAGCCGATGCCGGAGAGCTTGGCGACCCTGTGCGGCTCGATCGCGAGCTCCCAGAAAGCCTGAATGAGTGCGGCGCTGATGGAATCGTGGCCGCAGCCGGCGCACAGGGTGCTGACCTTGCCTTCGTAGTCGCGGCGGGTATAGCCGAGCTTGTTCTTCGGCAGGGTCGGATGATGCAGTCTCGGTTTGGCGACGTAGGTCATGATTGGCGCTTCAAAGAGTTAAGCACGCCGTAGAAAAAGGAGAACTGCTCGGCGCGCGCGGGAAGGTCGCGCGGCGAGGCATGGACTGCAGTGTGCACGACCACGGTCTTGGTTTCGGGATCGACGAATACCGCCTGACCGCGCACGCCGAGGAGCGCGAAGTAGCGTTTGCTCGAGTCGATAAGCCAGGTCTGGTAGCCGTAGCCGTTGAAGCGCGTGGCGACACCGACCACGAGGTGTGCGGCTTCCGGGGTGGTCATGGCCTTCACCCACCCGGCCGGGATGATCTGCCGGCCGTTCAGCGCGCCGTCGTTCGCGAGCAGCATGCCGAGCCGCCCCCAGTCGCGCAGGGTCGCGTTGATACCCATGTAGCCGGTCTCGAAGCCGCCGGCGTCGACCAACCAGGTGGCATCCGCCTCTGCGCCCATCGGCTGCCAGATCCGCTGCGACAGGTAATCGGCGAGCGGCATGCCGACCGCGGCGCGCAACACGAGCCCCAGGACCTGGGTGTCGGCCGAGGAATAGCGGAAGCGCGTCGCGGGCGGAAGGTCGCGGCTGCGGATGTGGAGCACCGTGTCTACGCCGCCCGGGCCCTGCTTGCCGATGGTCTTGCGCAGCAGGAGCGCGGCGTCGTCCTTGCCGTCGTGCTCCTCGCGGAACTGCATGCCCGAGGACATGGTAAGGAGGTCGCGCAGCAACGCATCGCCGTACGGATGGCCTTCGAGCTGCGGCAGGTACTTCTTCGCCGGATCGTCGATCGAGTGGATCTTCTTCTCGGCGAGCGCAATGCCGACCAGCATCGCGACCACGGTCTTCGCCATCGAAAACGACTGGAAGCGGTGCTCGGGCTTGCGGTCGTACTGATAGCGCTCGTAGAGCACCGTGTCCTCGCGGATGATGAGGAGCCCGGTATTGCGGTGCCTCGATAGGAAGTCGTTGACGTCCGCGGGCGGGTTGTCGCGGTGCTTGTACGTGATCGCCACCTCGAGCGGCGCTCGCTTGAGCGGCAGGACCTTCGAGCCGTGCGCGACGCGGCGCGAGAAAACGACCTTGTCGTAGTTGCTGAAAAGCCCGACCAGGCAGCGCGGCGCGAGCTCGTCGCCCGCAAGAACCTGGCAGACCGGGTAGCCCTGCCACTTGCCGAGCGCCTCCTCGTCGGGGGCCGCAACAGCAAAACCGGAGAGCAGAATTCCCGCTAGAAGGCCTAGAAGCTTCACGCCGCCTTGTCTCGCTTGATCGGCCGCACGTTGAGCGCGGCGACGATCTGGGCGATTTCCTTGTGAATGAAGCGAGCGGTGATCGGCGTGCCGTCATAGTGCAGGACCGAGATCAGGCTCGCCGGATTGATGCCGGCATCGTTCACGAGGAGGGTCTTCAACTGCGCGTCGCGGTTCTGCTCGACCACGAACACCTTGCTGTGCGAGGCGACGAAATCGAAGATCTCGTCCTGGAACGGGAACGCGCGCACGCGTAGTGCGTTCACGTGAATGTCGCGCTCGGCGAGCGACTCGAGCGCTTCGTGCATCGCCGGGCTGGTCGAGCCGTAGTAGATGCAGCCGAAGCGCGCCGGGACCTTGGCGGGGGTCAGGACCGGCTTCGGCACCAGTCCCTTCGCGAACTCGAACTTCTGCTGCAGGCGCTGCATGTTGTAGACGTAGTCGGGGCCCGCCTCGGAGTACGCCGCCTGCGGGTTGCGCGACGTGCCGCGGGTGAAGTAGGCGCCCTTGGTTTCGTGCGTGCCGGGGAGCGTGCGGTACGGGATGCCGTCGCCGTCGATGTCCTTGTAGCGCGCGAACTCCTTGCCGGCCTCGAGATCCTCGCGCGAGAGCACCTTGCCGCGGTCGTACTTGCGCGTGTCGTCCCACTTGAACGGCCTGCACAACCGCTGGTTCATGCCGATGTCGAGGTCGGTCATCATGAAGACCGGCGTCTGCAGACGGTCGGCGAGGTCGAGCGACTGCGCCGCCATCTCGAAGCACTCGTGCGGGTCCTCGGGGAAGAGCAGCACGTGCTTGGTGTCGCCGTGCGACGCGTAGGCGCACTTGAGGACATCCGACTGCTGAGTGCGCGTCGGCATGCCGGTCGAGGGTCCGCCGCGCTGCACGTCGATGATGGTGACCGGGATCTCGGCGAAGTAAGCTAGGCCGATGAACTCCGACATGAGCGAGATCCCCGGGCCGGCGGTCGCGGTGAAAGCGCGCGCGCCGTTCCAGCCTGCGCCGGTGACGATGCCGATCGAGGCGAGCTCGTCCTCGGCCTGGATGATCGCGAACTTATTCTTCTTAGTGGTCGGATCCACTCTTAGTTTAGAGCAATAAAACTGGAAAGCCTCCGCAAGCGACGAAGAGGGCGTGATCGGGTACCAGGCGCACACCGTCGCGCCGCCGTAGACGCAGCCGAGCGCCGCGGCGGAGTTGCCGTCGATGAAGACCTTGTCGCCGACGTTCTGCGTGCGCCGGGCCTTGAGCCCCATCGCGTCACGAAGATTTTCTCTCGCAAAACTCAAACCCAACTGCAGTGCGTTAAGGTTGGGCTTGAGGAGCTTCTCCTTGCCCTTGTACTGCTCGCCGATCAGCTCGGCGATCACCTCGGGCTCGAGGCCCATCATGCCGGCGAGCGCACCGACGTAGATGATGTTCTTGAAGAGCTGGCGCTCGCGCGCATCGGTATAGGTGGCGTTGCAGATCTCGGTGAGCGGCACGCCGATGACGTGGATGTCGTCGCGGAACTTGGACTTCGGCAGTGGCTTGGTGTTGTCGTAGAAGAGATAGCCGCCCGGGTCGATCTCGGCCACGTCCTGCTTCCAGGTCTGCGGGTTCATCGCCACCATGAGGTCGCAGCCGCCGCGGCGGCCGAGATGGCCTTTCTCGGTGACGCGCACCTCGTACCAGGTCGGCAGGCCCTGGATGTTGGACGGGAAGATGTTGCGCGGGGACACGGGGATCCCCATGCGCAGGAAGCTCTTCGCGAAGAGCTCGTTCGCCGAGGCCGAGCCCGAGCCGTTGACGTTGGCGAACTTGACGACGAAGTCGTTGACGGCTTCTATTCTCTTCATTTCAGGCGGCCTTCAACGGAAGAACTTTCTTCGTCCTGCAACCGTCTCCGGCGTAGGTCATGTCGATCAAGAATTTCTGCATGTCCCACGCCCCGGTGGGACAGCGTTCGGCGCACAGGCCACAGTGCAGGCAGACGTCCTCGTCCTTGACCATCACTCGCTGCGTCTTCAGCGCACCGGAAACGTACAGATCCTGCGTCATGTTGCTCGCAGGCGCGTTCAACTTCTTTCTTAGAGTTTCTTCTTCGTCGTTCTGCGTGAAGGTGATGCAGTCCATCGGGCAGATGTCGACGCAGGCGTCGCACTCGATGCAGAGCTTCTCGGTAAACACCGTCTGCACGTCGCAGTTTAGGCAGCGCTGCGCCTCCTTCCACGCCGTGGCGACGTCGAAGCCGAGCTCGACCTCCATCTTCACGTTCCTGAGCGTCGCCTTGATGTCGGCCCAGGGCACCTTGTAGCGCGGGTCGTCCACTATTTCACTGTCGTAGCTCCACTCGTGGATACCCATCTTCTGCGACATGAGGGAGACGCCCGGCGCGGGCCGCTCGTTCGGGTCCTCCTGATTGAGCAGCTTGTCGATCGAGACCGCGGCGTCGTGGCCGTGCGCCACCGCCCAGATGATGTTCTTCGGGCCGAACGCCGAGTCGCCACCGAAGAACACGTTCGACACCGTGGCTTGAAAAGTCTTTGGATTCAAAACGGGCAAACCATGCTTGTCGAACGCGATTCCCGCGTCGCGCTCGATCCACGGGAAGGCGTTCTCCTGGCCGACTGCCACCAGCACGTCGTCGCACTCAAAGAACGGGTCGGGCTCGCCGGTCGGCACCAGGCTGCGGCGGCCCTTGTCGTCGTACACCGCCCTCACCTTTTCGAAGGTCATCCCGGAAAGCTTTCCATCCCGGACGACAAATTCTTTCGGCACTAGATAATTGAGGATCGGGATGCCTTCGTGCATGGCATCCTCCTTCTCCCACGGGCTCGCCTTCATCTCCTCGAAGCCCGAGCGCACGATGACCTTGACGTCGTCGCCGCCCAGGCGCCTCGAAGTACGGCAGCAATCCATGGCGGTATTGCCGCCGCCGAGCACGATCACCCGCTTGCCGATCCTGGTCGTGTGTCCGAACGACACCGACGAGAGCCAATCGATGCCGATGTGGATGTTCTTCGCGCCTTCTTTCCTGCCGGGGATGTCGAGGTCTCTGCCGCGCGGAGCGCCCGAGCCCACGAAGATGGCGTCGTAGCCCTCGCGCATCAGCTCCTTCATGGAGGTGATTTTTCTGTGCTTGAAAGTGACGCCGAGATCGAGGATGTAGTTCACTTCCTCGTCGATCACTTCGAGCGGCAGGCGAAAACGCGGGATCTGCGACCAGATCATGCCGCCGGCGCGCGGGTCCTGGTCGAACACTATCACTTCGTAGCCGAGCGGCGCGAGGTCGCGCGCGACAGTCAGCGAGGCCGGACCGGCGCCGACGCAAACGATCTTCTTGCCGTTCGACTTGGTTTTCTTGTGGACTGAGATTTGCTTTGCGATGTCGTCGTTATTTTTGTAATCCGCGGTGACGCGCTTCAGCCGGCAGATCGCAACCGGTTCGGGCTTGGCGGCGTTCGCCTCCTCGACCCGCCCGCGGCGACACGCGGGCTCGCAGGGCCGGTCGCAGGTGCGGCCGAGGATTCCGGGAAAGACATTCGACTTCCAGTTGATCATATAGGCGTCGGAATAACGCCCTGCTGCGATCAACCGGATGTATTCGGGGACTGGCGTGTGGGCCGGGCAGGCCCACTGGCAATCGACAACCTTATGAAAGTAGTCGGGGTTCCTGATATCTGTCGGCTGCAACGCGCACTCCTGATCCGGTTATTAATAATTCTTCTTATCCGACAGTCTACACCCGAAAAAGCCGTAAATCCTTGGTTTTCAACCCCTAAGGCCGGGATTCGACCCTTCCAGGTTCGGCCGCTGGGCGCCGACTTCTGACGCAACCGTGACGTAATTCATGACCGCCCCGGCCGCATCGCGCACGGCGCGGATCGCGCGCCATTCCCGGTACACCGCGCCGTTCGCGCGCCGGGCCCAGGTCGTGCCCGACCAATAGCCCTCACGCAGAACGGTGGCATAGACCTCTTCGTAGAAGCCGGGCGGCTGCAGCGCGTTGCGGATCGTTTTCTCCGGCTGGCCGAGGACATCATCGCGTTTGAAGCCGGTCAGCGCGCAAAAGGCGCGGTTCACGGTGAGGATGGTGCCGTCCGCGGCGGTGATGAGGATCGCCTCGGTCATTCCCTCCAAGGCGTGCGCGGCGAGGAGCAGCCGCTCTTCGCTTTCGCGCAGGTCCGTCACATCGCGCGACACGAGCAGCACGCGCTTGCGCCCCGCGCCCTCGAGCGGCTGGACGCGGGTGCGGTACTGCAGCACGCGCCCTTCCTTGTCGACCAGGCGCAGGGCGAGCTCGCGTGGCTTGGCCGCGAGCGAGGCCCGCGCCACCGCGCGGCGAGCCTGCTCGGCGTCATCGGGATGGACCTTGTTGAACGCGTCGGCGCCGACCGCGAGCTCGTCCGCCTCGAGCACGCCCTGGTAGGAGGGGCTGGTATAGAGCCAGCGGCATTCCTGGTCGAGCATGCCGATCAGGTCGGCTGCGTTCTCGGCGATCAGGCGGTAACTCTCCTCGCTCCGGCGAAGCGCGTCGCGCGTGGCGGCAAGGCGCCGGTTCTGGCGATGCACCACCAGGCCGACCGCCGCGAGGTAGCCGAACGAGCCGAGCACACAGAGCGCGGTCACGAGGTCACTCGTCGCCGGCGCGTAGGGCACGCTGCCCGTGGCTGTCCAGAGCAGCGCGCCCGCCGCGCTGCAGACCAAGGACCAGGCGAGCCCGCGCGGCCCGCGGTTCACGACCGCATTCAACGTCGTCGCGCCGATCATGCCGAAGACGATCCAGGTGGGAAAGCCGAGCGCGGCGCACCAGGCGCCGAGGACGAGCGCGTCGACGAGCAGGTTGTCGAGCTCCGCGCGCGTCGGCTGCGGTGAATAACGCGCGCGCAAGTAGACGATGTGCGGGTACACGAGGAACTGCAGCGCCAGCAGCGTCCAGGCGACCGGCCCCGCTCGCCGCTCCCACAGCACGATGCCGACCACGAGCGCGCAGTACAGGAACGCACCCGTCCTTACGCGATAATTCGTGGCGACCAGGCCTTGCGCTGCACCAGGCATCACTGCACACTAAATCCCGCTCGAGCCCTCACGCAAAGATCCTCATGACCACGCAGCTCGAATCCCTGCGCAAACACTCCCTTGTGGTGGCCGACAGCGGCGACATCGAAGCCGTCGCGCACTGGAAGCCGCAGGACGCGACTACGAATCCGTCGCTCCTTCTCGCTTCGGCCGAAGACCCGCGTTATCGCCACCTCATGGAACGCGACGTCGACCGCGTGTTCGTCAACTTCGGCTGCGAGATCCTCAAGCATATCCCCGGTCGGGTCTCCACCGAAGTGGACGCCCGGCTATCGTTCGACACCGCGAAATCGATCCAGAAGGCCGAGCGCTTTATCTCCCTGTACGAGAAAGCCGGGGTAAGCCGCGATCGCGTGCTGATCAAGCTCGCGGCCACCTGGGAGGGCATCAAGGCGGCCGAGGTGCTCGAGCGCGAGCGCATCCGCTGCAACATGACGCTTCTCTTCTCGTTTGCCCAGGCCGCGGCGTGCGCAGATGCGGGCGTCACGCTTATCTCGCCCTTCGTCGGTCGAATCTACGACTGGCATAGGCAACAGCGGAAAGTGGAAGATATCGACATCTCCGAGGATCCCGGCGTCGCGTCGGTAACGCGGATCTACAACTACTACAAGAAGCACGGCTACAAGACTCAGGTGATGGGCGCGAGCTTCCGCAAGACCGCCCAGATCCTCGCCCTTGCGGGCTGCGACCTCCTTACCATCGCGCCGGACCTGCTGGAAAAGCTGTCCAGGGCGGAGGGAGACGTTCCAAGAAAACTTTCTCCTGAAATGGCAAGAGCCCAATCGATCGACAAGCTCAACCTGAACGAAAAGACCTTCCGCTGGCTGCACAACGAGGACGCCATGGCGACCGAGAAGCTCGCCGAGGGAATCCGGCGCTTCGACGCAGACGCGCGCAAGCTCGAGAAGCTCCTCACCTCGCTCAGCGCGGCGGTTCCAGCCAAATAACCGCGCAATCGGGGGCAGACCCCATCATTTGCGCCTTACGCGCTCCCACACCCAGCCGAGAAGATAAAGCGCCGCGGGCACCGCGCAGCCAAGCAGAAGCGGCCGTAGTGCTTTCTCGGTTTCTTCCGAAGTTCCCAGGATGACGACGGCCTGGAGCGCGGCGATCCCGCCCCAGATCACCGAGAAGAGCAGCCACCACTTGCGCCACATCTATTTCGGCAGCGCGAGGCGGCGGACCTTATCGAGCTCGTCGGCGGCGCGCTTCGCTTCCTGCTCGGCGCGCTCGTGCGCCTTGAGCCGCTCCGCCTCCTCGAGGAGAAGCGAGGCGTCGACGTGCGCCGCGAGATCCTTCTGCGCCTCCGGAAGGGTGTGCAGCAGGTGCTGCAGCGCCTTGAGCGACGTCTCGAGGTCGAAGTGGTCGCGCTCGACGCGCTTCTTGAGGTCGTACGCCACGCGGATCCAGTAGGGGTCGCGCAAGCTCGCCGCCGACATGTGCATCGCGAGCGCGCGGCGGCTCATCGCGGCCTCGCGCGCGAAGCGCTCGGCGTCGGTGCGCCGGCGCGCGATCTCGCGCGCGCCATGGATGTAGTGCTCGGCGGCGAGCGCCAAATCCGGGTGCCGCGGCGCCTTGGCGAGCTTCAGGTTGCTGTCGATCTTCGACACCACGTCGGCCGCGGGTGGCCCGTTCAGCGCCTGGCGCAGCTGCTTTGTCGTGTCGCCGAGCAGAACGACCACCAGTCGCTGCTGATCCTTCTTCTGCTTTTCGGCGTAGAGCCAGTAGCCGGTTCCGCCGGCGACGGCGAGCACGACCGCGGCTGTGACGGCCTTCGTACCTCCCATGGGCGGGGAGGATACCCAAATCCGAATTCGGGGTCAGGGTCGAGATTCAGTTTCCGCGTACGCAAAAACGAATCTCGACCCTGACCCCAAATTACCAGCGTGAGAAAAGTCGCGGACGCGAGCGATGGAAGAGGAGGTCGGGCTTCGCGCGGAAGAGCACGCCGGCGATCGCGCCGACCGCGGCGGCGAGGCCGAAGGAGAGGAGCGGTCTTCTCCTGTGCACTGGAAGATCGACTGCCGACGCGGCATGCGGCGGCAGCGGCGCGGGAGCGATGCGCACGGGCGCCGGCATGGAAGGTTCTTCGGCGATCGCTTTCTGCGCTTCCGCCGCGCCGGGACGCTTCTGCCCGCGGCGCGAGCCCTGTGCGTGGGAATAGACCCACGTGAACTCGGCGCCGAGGAGGAAGATCTGCGCCGAGTAGTAGACCCAGATCATCACCACCACGAGCGAGCCGGCTGCGCCGAATGAAGAGGCGACCGCGCTTCGCCCGATGTAGAGCCCGATGAGGAACTTGCCGACGGTGAAGAGCACCGCAGTCACCGCCGCGCCCACCCAGACATCGTGCCACTCGATCTTCGCGCGCGGGATCAGCTTGTAGATAAGTGCGAACACGGCGGTGGTGAGGCCGAAGCCGACCAGGGTGTTGACCGTCTGCGCGACGGCCTCCCAAGCGCCGGTGCCCCACATCCTACCGAGCGAGTGCAGCAGCGCGTCGAGCACGAGCGACACCATGAGGAGGAACGCGATGCCGAGGATCATGCCGATCGACAGGAGCCGCGCGCGCAGGATGCGCCACAGTCCGCTCACCTTTTCGCGCGCCGGCGCGCGCCAGATCCGGTCGAGCGAGTTCTGCAGCTCGCCGAACACGGTGGTCGCGCCGAGGATCAGCACAAAGACGCCGACCACGCTGGCGATGATTCCTTGCTTCGGCTTCGACGCGTTGGCGACCATACTCTCGACCGCTTTCGCGCCCTCCTCGCCCATCAGGCCGTGCAGCCCGGAAGTGAGCTCACCGCGCGCCGCCTCGTCGCCGAAGAACCAGCCGGCGACCGCGATCACGATGAGCAAGAGGGGCGCGATCGAGAACAGTGTGTAGTAGGAGAGCGCCGCGCCCATGCTGGGCGCGTAGTCGTCAGACCAGGCGCCGACGGCCTGCTTGAGGAGCGACCAGATGTCCTTCAACC
>DATFEI010000056.1:0-3156 GCA_035251315.1 Burkholderiales bacterium
GGCGCGGCCCGAGCGCGAGGAAGTGGCGCGCAAGTACATCGCGGAAGTCGGTCTGAAAGGCTTCGAGGACCGCTACCCGAACCAGCTCTCGGGCGGCATGCGCCAGCGTGTAGGCCTGGCGCGCGCGCTGACCGTGGACGCGGACATCATCCTCATGGACGAGCCCTTCTCGTCGGTCGACGAGCAGACGCGGCGCAAGTTTCAGGAAGACCTGCTCGACCTCCTGCGCCACCACCAGAAGACGGTCATCTTCGTCACCCACAGCATAGAGGAGGCGGCGTACCTGTCGG
Organism: Burkholderiales bacterium; assembly: GCA_035251315.1. Classification (GTDB taxonomy): domain Bacteria; phylum Pseudomonadota; class Gammaproteobacteria; order Burkholderiales; family SG8-39; genus SCGC-AG-212-J23. The sequence continues at coordinate 291 of DATFEI010000056.1, forward strand.
ACCAGATCGCGCTGCTCTCGCCGCGCCCGGGCACGGTGTCGAAGATCGTGCGCCCGGAAATCGACCGCTCGAAGAGCGCCGACGAGATCCGCCGCGACCGCAACTATCTCGACACGGTCGACGAGATCTGGGGCATCCTCAGGCAGTACGTATGAAGATCCTCGCTTCGCTCGCCTTGTGGTTCCTCTTCTGGGAGGCGGTCGGCCGGGCGAAGCTCTCGACCATCGTCCCGCCCTTCAGCGCGGTGGTCGAGGCCGGCGTCGAGCTCGTGCCGAGCGCCAAGTTCCAGCACGCGGCGATCATCTCGCTGCGCTCGTTCGCCCTCGGCATGGGCCTCGCGCTCGCGGTCGGCATCCCGCTCGGCATCGCGATGGCGCGCGTGAAGAGCATCGGCCGCATCCTCGGCATGTGGGTAAACATCTTCGTGAGCGCGCCGATCTCGGCGCTGGTACCGATCCTGATGGCAGTGGTCGGCATCGGGGAAACCACGGTGGTCGTCACCGTGTTCCTGTTCGCCGTGTTCGTCATCATCCTCGACACCCAGGTCGGCATCACCCACGCCGACCGCTCGCTCGTCGAGATGGCGCGCTCCTTCGGTGCCACTCGGCACCAGCTCTACTCGAAGGTTTTGCTCTTGAGTGCCTTACCGGAAATTCTGGCCGGTGTCCGCCTCGGTGCGATCCGCGGCGTGAAGGGCGTGGTGATCGGCCAGCTGCTGGTGGCGATCATCGGCGTGGGCGAGCTCTTCGAGGTCTACTCGAACAACTTTCTGATGGAAGAGTTCTGGGCGCTGGTGGTCATCGTATTCTTCTTCGCCTTTGCCGTGTCCGAGGCGATCGCCTACCTCGAGCGCCGCGTCGAGTACTACGCCGCAACCCGCTAGGAAAGGGGTCAGGACCCTTTTCCTGCACGCTACGCGAAGCAATGGAAAAGGGTCCTGACCCCTATTGCTGCTGCCTATTGCTGCTGCATCAATCCGAGCTCCGCATCGGTCGCGCTATGCCCGTACTTGTCCCTGGGCGGCCACGGGCGAGCCCGCCAGTCGGGCGCGAAAACGAATGACGATCGCGTACGACCGGGGAGCAGCGCGCCGTTTCCGGCGCCTTTGGCGTAGTCGTAGTAGAGCTTCACGATCTGCTCTTTCGTGACCTGCTGCGCGGCCGGGTGCGAGATCGAAGCATCTCGCCACCTGCGTACCCGCGCGTATTGATTGCCCTGGGGCAGTTGGAAGTTCTCGTAGTAATCCAGGAACCAGAAGCGCATGAAGAGCGGCGTAAATACCGTCTCCGCCCATCCGAAGTCCTCGAACAGGAACACTCCGGACGGGGAATGCTCCATCAGGAAGTCGTTAAGCCGCGAGTATTGCTTCACCATGCCCTCGCACAGGACGTCGCGCCGCTTCAGGCTCTGGTTCATCACGAACGCGTACCCCTGGGCGGTGAACTCGCTTTCCATGCGCGCCAGCATGTTCTCCACGGCACGGCGATACGGATCGCGCTGGGCCACGGGTCGCTCGGGATAGATGTCCTCCAGATACTGCAGGATGACCAGGCTCTCCTTGAGGATCTGCCCGGCCGCCGTTTCCATAATAGGCAGCGCCGTGGCGCCGCGGGTCTTGGCGAGCAGCCAGGCGGGCCGCGCTTGGGTGACGTCCACGACATGAAAATTGACCTCGCTTCGACGGCCCTTCAGCGACAACAGGATCTCGAGCCGCTGAGAGAACGGGCAGACCGGGATGTGGTAGACGCTCAGCACACTAGGTGGCAGCCTGACCGCGCAATGGGCCATCCGGTCCACCGACGATCCGGTCCATGCTTTCGCTCGTCGTCGTTGACATTGCCGCACCTCCTTTCTTTGCGGATTCGGGTAGCAGCGCTTACGCAGACGACCGAGATGCGGAATCGCGTCGCCACTGCGCCGGCGAGGTGCCGACGAACCGCTTGAAGGCGCGACTGAACGACGCCTCGGACTGATAGCCGACGTCGCGGGCGACCGCCGCGACCTTCTTCGGACCGTCGGCGAGCATGCGGGCCGCCAGCTGGAGCCGCCATTGCGTCAGATATTGCATGGGCGGCTGACCGACGAATCGCGTGAAGGACTCGGCGAGCCGCGAGCGCGAGACGCCGACTTCAGCGGCGAGCGTTTCGAGCGTCCACGCGTCGGCCGGTCTGCGGTGCAGCTCCATCAATGCGCGACCGACCATGGGATCGCGCAGCCCCGCAAGCCAGTCGGAAGGAGCCGGTCCAACTCCGGCGCTCGCCTCGCCTTGGGCAAGCCAGCGCCGCACGACTTCAACGAACATCAGTTCGCTCAGCCGAACGAGCACGCACTGCCCGCCCGGGCGTGGCTGCCGCGCTTCGGCCAGCGTGTAGTCGATGAGACTCTGCAACCGGTCGCGCGCAGGATCGGACGGTGCACGCACGTGAACCAGCCGCGGCAGCGCCGCGAGCAACGGATTGAACGGGCGCACGTCGGAGCCCAGAAAGCCGCAGATCACGCGCGTCGAAGTCGTCCCTCCTCCGCCCTCCTCGACGACGAACGGCAACTCGCCCGCGGCCATCTGCCGGAAGAACTGCAGCGACGGTCCCATTTCGATCCGCGCGGCAGCGCACATCTGCGCGGAGCTGGACATCACGTAAGCGTCGCCGCGTGGGATGAGCAGGATGTCGCCGGCCTGGAGCCGCACCGGCGCTTCGCCGATCAGTGCACCCCAGCACGAGCCGTGCGTCACGATGTGATACGAGATGATCTGCTGCGCCCTCGGCAGGACGATCGGCGCGAACACTTTGCCGGAAGGCACCGGCGTCACATATGGCCATGACACGTGCCACAGAAAGAAAAGGGAGCCGGTGAGCCGCACGGTCCG
>DATFEI010000087.1:0-7767 GCA_035251315.1 Burkholderiales bacterium
GATCACGAGCGAGGAGCTCGCCCGCAAGATGGCCGGTGTCGTCGGTCCGAGAATGCACCACGACATGGGCGGGCTGCCCGCGGGCGCGGTTCAACCCGCGGAGCACGACTACGCGGACTGGGAGCGCCGGATCGACGCGCTTTCAGTGCTCCTGGGGAAGAAAATCAAAATCACGGTGGACGAGCGGCGCAGGGCAATCGAGTCGCTGCCGCCGGACGCCTACGACAAGATGAGCTATTACGAGCGCTGGACTGCGGCGCTTGCGCACACGTTGCTTCAGCGGGGGATGATCACTACCGAGGAACTCGCGCGCAAGATGGCCGAAATTCAGGGTAAAAAATGAATGCTCCCAGGTTCAAGCCGGGCGACCGGGTGAAAGTGCTCAAAGCCTATCCGCCCGGCCACATCCGCACGCCGTTCTACATCCGCGGGTGCACGGGCGAGATTGAGCGCATCTGCGGCGCGTTTCCCAATCCCGAGGAGTTAGCGCTAATGCGCACGGGGCTGCCCGCTCAGCCGCTTTATAGAGTCAGGTTCCTTCAAAAAGATGTCTGGCCGGGCTATTCAGGCGGCCCGGGCGACGTGGTCGAAGTGGAGATCTTTCAGCATTGGCTGGACCCCGCATGAACGATCAGGGCAAATACCGGCCGCTCTCGTACTTCCAGCTGATGGAGATCAGTCTGCGCGAGCTTCTGGTCGAGAAAGGCATCCTGACCAACGAGCAGGTAGATGCGGAAGTGGAGGACATGCGCCAGCGCACGCCCGAGCGCGGCGCGAAAGTGGTGGCCCGCGCCTGGACAGACTCTGACTTTCGCAAGAGGTTATTGGAAAATGGGACGAAGGCTTGTGAAGAGCTGGGGCTCGACATTCCGGCGCTGAAGCTCGTGGTAGTCGAGAACACGCCGGAAGTGCACAACGCGATCGTATGCACCCTCTGCTCTTGCTACCCGCGCATGCTCCTCGGCATTCCGCCCGACTGGTACAAATCGCGCAATTACCGCTCGCGCATGGTGCGCGAGCCGCGCGCAGTCCTCGCCGAGTTCGGCTTGAAGTTTCCTGAACACGTGCAAATTCGTGTGCACGATTCCTCGGCGGACATGCGCTACATGGTTCTCCCGATGCGTCCGGCGGGTACGGAGGGCTGGACCGAGGAGCGCCTTGCCGGCCTCGTCAACCGCGACAGCATGATCGGCGTTGCAGTGCCTAAGGGCCCGAACGATTAGGACTTTCGGGGGGCTGCTTGGCTAAGGCACGGCCTTTGGGCGTAGTTCCGCTCGGTGATTCGGCGGCGTATGTCGAGTTCTGCACGACCCTCGACCTCGAGGTGAACAGCGTCGTGCAGCGGCTGGCGCTCGCCATCCTGCGGCGCAAGGTGCCGTGGGTACGCGACGTGGTGCCGGCGCTCGGAGGGGTGGCGTTGCACTTCGACCCGGACAATGCGGAGTTTCCCGGCAACCCGCTCGAAGCCGCGCTCGAGCTGGTTAACGATTCGCTCAAGCAGGCGCTCGCCGCGAAAGACGACCCGGGGCGCGAGGTCGAGCTGCCGGTGTGCTACGAGCCGGAGTTCGCGCTCGATCTTGCCGAGGTGGCGAAGCTCACCGAGCTTGCGCCAGAGGGCGTCGCGAGCCGCCACGCCGCCGGCGAGTACCGCGTGCTCATGATGGGCTTCGCACCCGGACATGCCTACATGGGCGGCCTTGATCCGAAGCTGGCGGTGCCGCGCCGCGCTTCTCCGCGCGCCGTCGTGCCGGCGGGGTCGGTCGCCATTTCGAATGAGCAAACCGTGGTCTATCCGTACGCGATCTCAGGTGGCTGGAACGTGATCGGGCGCACGCCGATGGTGCTGTTCGACGCGAAGCGCGCGCGGCCGAGCCTGCTCTGGCCTGGCGACCGCGTGCGCTTCCGGGCCATCAGCCGCGACGAATTCATGCAGATGGCAAAAGGCGCGTGAGCATACGGGTACTCCGGCCGGGGCTGCTCACTACGGTCCAGGACCACGGGCGGCACGGCTACCAGCGTGTAGGCCTTTGTCCCGGCGGTGCAATGGACCCGGTGGCGCTGACGCTCGCCAATGCGCTCGTCGGCAACCCGCCGGACGAGGCGGCGTTAGAGATCACGGTGATCGGCCCGGAGCTCGTGTTCGAGGAGGACACGCTCGTCGCGATATGCGGAGCCGACTTTGCGACCACCTTTCCGCACAACCGTCCAGTGCTCGCGCGCGCGGGGACACGCTTCAACGCCGGCCGTGCCATCCGGGGAGCGCGCGCCTACATCGCAGTGGCGGGCGGGTTCGCCGTGGACCCGGTCCTCGGCAGCCGCAGCACCTACCTGCCGGGACAGTTCGGCGGCTATGAAGGCAGGGCGCTCAAGCACGGCGACGTGCTTGCTTTGCGCGAACCGGAGGCGGTCCGGCGATTCTCCTCGCTCAAGAACGCAAGAAATGGCTCGGTGCGCTGGTCGGCGCCGCCGCTCACGCTCCCGGACCGCGAGCCGATCCTGGTGCACGTCATCGAAGGGCAGCACTTCGCGAGCTTCGACGCCAACTCGCAGCGCGCCTTCTTCGACACCGTGTGGCGCGTCGCGCCGGACTCCAACCGCATGGGGTTTCGCCTGAGCGGGCCGCCGCTCGGGCGGCCGCAGGGCGATGAGATACTATCCGGGCCGACCTGCCTCGGCTCGGTGCAGGTGCCGCCGAGCGGCGTGCCGATCGCGCTGATGGCCGACCACCAGACGACCGGTGGCTACCCGCGCATCGCCGAGATCGCCTCGGCGGACGTGGCGCGGCTCGCCCAGCTCGCGCCCGGCGGCAAGGTGCACTTCGCGCGCTGCAGCCTGGAGATGGCGGGCGAGCTGCGGCGCGACGCGCGCACGCGGCTCGAGTCGGCGCTGCGCGGCATCGCGTGGGAGTACCAGCGCAAGTGAAAAAGGGGTCAGGACCCTTTTCTCGCGTAGCTCGCTGAAAAGGGTCCTGACCCCTTTTTCGATAAATGGGTCCTGACCCCTTATGAAAACGATCGATCTCAATTGCGACATGGGCGAGAGCTACGGCGCCTGGCAGATGGGCGCCGATGCCGAGGTCATGCCGCACATCAGCTCGGCGAACATCGCCTGCGGCTTCCATGGCGGCGATCCGGCCACCCTCCGCAAGACCGTGCGCCTGGCGCTCGACCACGGCGTGGCGATCGGCGCTCACCCCTCGCTGCCCGACCTCCAGGGCTTCGGCCGCCGGCCGATGAAGATCTCGCCGCAAGACATGTACGACCTCGTCGTGTACCAGGCGGGCGCGGTGGAGGCCTTCGCGCGCGCGGCCGGGTCGACGTTGCACCACATCAAGTGCCATGGCGCGCTCTACAACATGGCGGCGAACGACGAGGCGCTGTCGGAGGCGATGGTGCGCGCGGCGAAGGACCTGCGAGCAATGCTCTACGTCTTGTCGAAGAGCAAGAACTATGAAATAGCAAAGCGGGCCGGCGTTCGCGTGTGCGGCGAAGTGTTCGCCGACCGCGGCTACTCGGATGACGGCACGCTAGCGCCGCGCGATAAGCCCGGCGGCATGATCGAGGACGCGGGCAAAGCGGTGAAGCAAGCACTCGGAATGATCGAGGGCGGATACGTCACGAGCCTTTCGGGCAAGCGCATGCCGGTTACAGCCGACACGCTTTGCCTGCATGGGGACCAACCGGGAGCCGCAGCATTTGCCCTTGCATTAAGAAAGGCCTTCAAAGAAAGAAACATTTCTGTTGCGGCCCCCTAAGCTCTTCTCCCCGATCGAGCTCGGCGGGGTCACGCTTCCCAACCGCATCGTGGTCTCGCCGATGTGCCAGTACTCGGCGGACGACGGCTCGATGACCGACTGGCATACCGTGCACGTGGGCACCTTCGCCTGCTCGGGGGCAGGGCTCTTCGTGATCGAGAAGACCGGCGTCACGCGCGAAGGCCGCATCACCCACGGCTGCACCGGCCTCTACAGCGATCACAACGAGGCGGCGATGGCGCGTGTGGTGCAGGTCTACCGCGGCATCACGAAAAACCCGATCGGCATCCAGCTCGGGCATGCCGGGCGCAAGGCGTCGTCGCATCCGCCGTTCGCCGGCGGCAGGCCGCTGGGGCCCGAGGAGTCGTCCTGGCGCACGGTCGCGCCTTCGCCGATTCCGTTCGGCGAGGGCTGGCACACGCCGCACGAGCTGACGAGACAAGAGATCGGGAAGCTGGTCGATGCGTACGTCGCTGCGGCCCTGCGCGCCAAGCGCATCGGCTTCGACGTTCTCGAGCTTCATTCCGCACACGGCTACCTGCTGCACCAATTTCTATCTCCATTAAGTAATGCACGAAGAGATCTTTATGGAGAGGACCGCATGCGCTTTCCGCTGGAGGTGGCGCGCGCGGTGCGCGAAACCTGGCCGCGTGACCGCGCGCTCGGCGCGCGCATCAACGCCACCGACTGGGTCGAGGGCGGCTGGCAGCCCGACGACGCCGTCGCCTACGCGCGCGAGCTCAAGCGCGCCGGGTTGGATTTCGTCTGCGTCTCGAGCGGCGCCACCGTGCCGCACGCAAAGATCCCGGTAGCACCGGGGTACCAAGTGGGTTTTGCAGAACGAGTGAAGAACGAAACCGGAATCAACACCAGGGCCGTCGGAATGATCGCGGACCCCGACCAGGCAGAGGACATCCTCGCCTCCGGTAAGGCCGACATGGTGGCCATGGCGCGCGCGTTCCTCGACGACCCACGCTGGGTCTGGCACGCGGCCGAGCGCTTCGGGGTAATTATCGACTACCCGCCGCAGTACGCGCGCAGCCGGCACGACCTGTGGCCGGGCGCACAGCTCGCGCGACCTCGTAGCGCGGGCCGCGGGTAATTCGCTCCCAATAGGAGGCGTGCGCATCGGTCCCGGGCGGCCATTGCGCGAGGAAGCGCTCCTGCCAGGCGCGGTGATCGTAGGCGAGCGCGATTGCCTCCACGAACACAGCGTTGAAGCGCGTGGAGTAAAGAGCGTTCTGTGAACGGTGCACAGAAATTCGGCTGACCAGGCCCGATGTCATGCCGCGGAAATTCGGCATGCCAGCCGAGCCGTTGTTGATCAGCACTGCGCCTTCATCAAAGGACTGCAGGACAGGGAGGCAGGTGTGGCTCGAAGCGAAAATGTCGACTCCAGCCTGTGCAAAGGCCGCGCGAGCCGCCGCGTAGCCGGCGGCAGTTGCGAGTGCTTCCTGCGAAAAGCCCCAGCCCGCGAGCGACCCAGCGTCGCCGTGCACGGTGCCGACCGTCGCGTCGCCCACGCGCGCTGCAAGGTGCATGGGAAGCTCGGCGAGTCTCGCCAGTGACGGGCCCGAAGCAAGCGCCGTGGCGCGCAGGCGTTCGATGATGCGGTTCGAGTGCTCGACGGTCGCGTCGCCGACCCAGTCCGGGTAGGCGCAGCCGCAGCCGGCATCTTCTCCAGGCGCGGCGAGCTCGGTCTCGATATTGCCGCGTAGCGCATGGAAGCCGAGAACCGTCTCGTCGACGCGGCGGAACTCCGCCGCATCCACGTCGAACCAGTGGAAGTCACCGTTAAAGATGAGCGCCTTGCTGCTGCGGTCGGCCTCATAGGCCTCCAGGAGCGCATCCAGTGCCAGCGTGTTGCCGTACAGTCCGCCCGCGATCCACAGCGTTTCTACGCTCAGCGAAAAGCGTGTGGTGATACTGGACGGGGAGTAGCGGTAGCTGAGGGGGCAAGTCCTGCCGGGCCGGGCGAGCATGTCCATCCGATATTAGTCGGTTCCGGCGCGCCGCGATTACAGGAAGGATTGGAGCGGGGACTGAGATTCGGACTCAGATCTCGATCGGGGAAGACCGCGCTCTTGCCATTGAGCTATCCCCGCTTCGGCGCCAAGTCTGAGTTCCGAGCGACGGCGCCGCAATAGTCGCTTCGGCGCATGCCGTGGACTTTTCGCGTTATGGACTGTACAGTCCAGAACCATGGCCCGGCCGCGCGAATTCGACGCCGACGACGCCCTCGAGCGCGCAACCCGTGTCTTCTGGAACGGCGGCTTCGAGCACACCTCGCTCGACGACCTTTGCGCCGCCACCGGGCTCGGCCGTTCGAGCCTGTATGCGGCTTTCGGCGACAAGCGGGCTCTATACCTAAAGGCGCTGGATCGCTATGAGGAGCGCTCGATCGCACGAATCGCCAAGGCGTTCGAGGGAACAACCCCTCGCGAGGGGCTCAAGGCTCTCCTCGCCGGCCTGATCGACGACATCGTCGCCGGTCCCGGCCGCAGCGGCTGCTTCGTCGGCAACTGCGCCGCCGAGCTCGCGCGGCTCGATCGCACCGCGACGGCGCGGGTGCGCGCGAGCCTAGAGCGCCTCGAGGCCGCATTCCGGCAAGTGCTGGAGAAGCACCACGTGCCCGACGCCGGCGCGCGGGCGCGGTTCCTCAGCGCCGGAATCCAGGGGCTGCGCCTGGTCGGCAAGGCAAACCCCGACCGCGCCGCGCTCGAGGACATCGGCGCGGTGATGCTCCACTGCCTCGATTTCAAGGAGAACTGAGATGCTGAAGCCCAGAAGGCCCGTTCCCGAGCTCGAGTTCGATCTCGTCGGCGGCGGCCGCTGGTCGCTCGCGGCCCAGAAGCCGCAGAACTTCAGCATGGTGGTGTTCTACCGGGGCCTGCATTGCCCGGTGTGCCGGCGATATACGAGCGAGCTCAACGGCATGATCGGCGAATTCGACAAGCGCGGCGTGTCGACCGTGATGACTAGCACCGACTCGGGCGAGCGCGCGGCCGAGGCGAAGGAAAAATGGGGCCTGCCGAACCTCACGGTCGGCTATGGAATCTCGATCGACAAAGCCCGCGAGTGGGGCCTCTACATCTCGACCAGCCGCGGCGTCACCTCGACGGGTGTGGAGGAGCCGCCGCTCTTCGCCGAGCCGGGGCTCTTCCTCGTCAAGCCCGACGGCACGCTGTACTGGGCCAATATCTCCACCATGCCGTTCGCGCGCCCGCATTTCAACGACATCGCCGGCGCGATCGACTTCGCCTTATCCAAGAACTACCCCGCACGCGGGGAAGCTTAGGAGACATTATGAGGAACTGGTTTCTCGCGCTGGTTTTCGCATCGTCTAACGCGCTCGCGGCGGATGGGCTGGTGGCCCTGAAGAGCCCGCACGCGCCCAAGGCGACGATGGACCGCCTCGAGGTGGCGCTCAAGGAAAAAGGCCTGACGATCTTCGCGCGCATCGACCACGCAGCGGGCGCCGCAAAGATCGGGAAGCAACTGCGCGCCACCGAGCTTCTGATCTTCGGCAATCCCCAGGGCGGTACGCCCTTCATGGAATGCGCGCAAACCGTCGGAATCGACCTGCCGCTCAAGGCGCTGGTCTGGCAGGACGAGTCCGGCCAGGTCTGGCTCGGCTACAACGACCCGGCATACCTCGCCGCGCGACACGGCGTCGCGCAATGTCCCGTGGCCGCTGGCCTCACGAAGGCCCTGGCCGGTTTCGCGCAGCAGGCGGTCGCGAAATGAAGCCCTCTCCGCGCATCGAGCCGTTGCCGCCGCAGCACAGCCCGGAGCTCGAGGAGACGTTCGGCCGCTTCAGGCAGGCGCTTGGCTTCATCCCGAACAGCATGCTCATCCTTCAGCGAAAGCCCAAGCTGGTGAAGGCGATGGCGCAGCTCACCGCCGCAGTATGGGAGCCCGACGGCGAGGTCGACCGCGCGTTCAAGCGCCTGATCGCGCACGTGGCGAGCCGCACCGCCGGCTGCCAGTACTGCATGGCGCATACCGCGGGC
>DATFEI010000153.1:0-14938 GCA_035251315.1 Burkholderiales bacterium
TTTTCGTCCACCGTCACTCCGGCCTTGTCCGCACCAATCTTCTTGCCGTTCGGCACGCGCCCGACCGAAACGAGGACCATGTCGTAGGTCTTCGCCTCGGCGCCGTCGAAGCTCACCCGGATTCCCTCCTTTACGGCCTCGGCCTTGGTCGTCTTGGTCTTGAGCATGACCTTGTCGAAGCGCGGAGCGTTGAACTTCTGCCACACCGCCACGAGGTCGCGGTCGGCGCCGAGCATGAGGCTGTCCATCATCTCGACCACGTCGAGCCGCGCGCCAAGCGTGGAGTAGACCGTGCCCATCTCGAGGCCGATGATTCCGCCGCCGATGACGAGCATCTTCTTCGGCAACGACCGAAGCTCGAGCGCGCCCGTCGAGTCCACGATGCGCGGATCCTCGGGCAAGAACGGCAGCTTCGCGGCCTGCGAGCCCGCGGCAATGATCGCGGATCTGAAACGGATAGTGGTTTTGCCGTCCACCTGGAGGCGGTTCCGATCCAGAAAAGTACCGACGCCCTGGATGACCGTCACCTTGCGCATCTTGGCCATGCCGGCGAGGCCGCCGGTCAGCTTACCGACCACCTTGTCCTTGAAAGCGCGGAGTTTGCCAAGATCCACCTTCGGCGCGCCGAATGCGATGCCGTGCGAGGCGAGAGCGCGCGCGCCGTCCATGATCGCCGCGGTGTGCAGAAGCGCCTTGGAGGGGATGCAACCGACGTTCAGGCACACCCCGCCGAGCGTCGGATAGCGCTCGACCAGCACCGTCTTCATCCCCAGGTCCGCCGCGCGGAATGCTGCGGAATAACCGCCGGGTCCCGCACCGAGCACGAGCACGTCGCACTCCACATCCGCACCCGCCGCGGGCGTCGGCGAAGCCGTTCTCGGTGCCTCGGGTGTCTTGGCGGGCGCCCTTGCAGGAGCTTCCGCCTTGGCCGCGGCTTCCAGCAGGAGGATCGGCGAGCCCTTCGAAACCTTGTCGCCCACCTTGATGCGCAGCTCCTTCACCCGTCCGGCGTCCGGCGACGGGATTTCCATCGTGGCTTTGTCCGATTCCAGGGTGATGAGCGACTGCTCCTTGGCGATCTCGTCGCCCGGCTTGACGAGCACCTCGATGACTTCGACGTCCTTGAAGTCGCCGATGTCGGGGACTTTCACCTCTGTGCCGGCCATCTAGAGAATCAACTTCCGGATGTCGGAAAGCACCGAGACCAGGAATGCGGAGAAGCGGGCGGCGGTGGCGCCGTCGATGACGCGGTGATCGTAGGAAAGCGACAGCGGAAGCATCAAGCGGGCTTTGAAGGTGTCTTCGCCCTTCTCGTTCTTACCGGAATGAATTGGCTTCAACACCGAACGCGAGACGCCCAGGATCGCGACTTCGGGCGCGTTGATGATGGGAGTGAACGCGGTGCCGCCGATGCCGCCGAGGCTGGAGATGGAGAAGGTGCCTCCCTGCATGTCGCCGGGCTTCAACTTGCCGTCGCGCGCGAGCTTGGAGATGTCGCCGAGCTCCTTGGCGATGTCGAACACGCCCTTGCGGTCGGCGTCGCGCACCACCGGGACGACGAGGCCGCCCGGCGTGTCGACCGCGACGCCTATGTGGTAGTACTTCTTGACGATCAGGCTCTCGCCCGACTTGTCGAGCGACGCGTTGAACTGGGGGAACCGCTTCAGCGCTGTGACGCAGGCCTTGATCATGAAGGCGAGCATCGTGAGCTTGAAGCCCTTTTTTTCGGTCTCGACGGTCTGCGCCTTGCGGAAGGCCTCGAGGTCGGTAATGTCGGCCTCGTCGAACTGGGTGACGTGCGGGATCGAGATCCAGTTGCGGTGTAGGTAGGGTCCCGAAAGCTTCTGGATGCGGGAGAGGGTCTTCGTTTCGATCGGCCCGAACTTGGCGAAATCGACTTCCGGCCATGCGGGCAGGTTGAAGGGCAGCGTACCGCCTTCGGCCTTCGCGGCTACGGGAGCCTTCTGCTGGATTACGCCTTTGACGAACGCCTGCACATCGCTATGCAGAATGCGCCCCTTCGGACCGCTGCCCTGCACCAGCGGGAGGTCGACGCCGAGCTCGCGCGCGAACTTGCGCACCGAGGGGCTGGCGTGCGGCTTCGCCCGCGTTTCCTCGCGCGGCTCGCGCGGCACCGGCCGCGTGCCGTGGATCTGCATCGGCGGCGCTGCCGGCGCGGGCGCTGACGCCGGCGCGGGGGCTGGCGCCGCGGGCTTGGCCTTTTCCGGTTCTCTTGCAGGTGCTGCCTTCGAGTCGAGAACCAATATCGCGGAGCCTTTCGACACCTTGTCGCCGACCTTGACTTTCAATTCCTTCACCACGCCGGCCGCGGGCGAGGGAATCTCCATCGTCGCCTTGTCCGATTCGAGCGTGATGAGCGACTGCTCCTTGCCGACTGTGTCGCCGGGCTTTACCAGAACCTCGATCACTTCGACATCCTTGAAGTCGCCAATGTCCGGGACCGGCACCGTCATGGCCTCGCCGCCCGCCGCTTTCTGAGTGGGTTGCGCCTTCGGTTTTTCCTCCGGCTCGGGCGGCGCTTCGCCGTTTCCCCTGTCTTCCAGAACAAGTATCGGCGAGCCCTTGGACACTTTGTCTCCGACCTTGATCGTGAGCTGCTTCACCACGCCCGCGCTCGGCGACGGGATTTCCATCGTCGCCTTGTCCGATTCCAGCGTGATGAGCGATTGTTCCTTGGATACCGCGTCGCCCGGTTTGACCAACACCTCGATAACTTCAACGTCCTTGAAGTCGCCGATGTCGGGCACGACGACCTGGCTCATACAACGGTTGGATCGGTTTTCTCAGGGTCGATGCCGTACTTCTTGATGGCGTCGGCGACCGTCTTCGGCTTGCCCTCGCCCTGGTCCGCCAGCGCTTTCAGCGCCGCGATGGCGACGAAGTACCGGTTCACCTCGAAGAAGTGGCGCAGCTTCGCGCGCGAATCGGAGCGGCCGAAGCCGTCGGTGCCGAGCACGCGGTAGACCCGATCTCTCGGAATGAACGGCCGGATCTGGTCGGCGAAGGTCTTCATATAGTCGCTCGCGGCAACCAACGGACCGCTTCTCTCCTGCAGCATCTTCGTCACGTACGGAACCCGCGCCTTGGCTTCGGGGTGCAGCAGGTTCCAGCGCTCGGCGGCTAGGCCGTCGCGCCGCAGCTCGGTGAAGCTCGTCGCGCTCCAGACATCGGCCGCGACGCCCCAGTCCTTCTCGAGCAGCTCCGCCGCAGCTTCGACTTCGCGCAGGATGGTTCCGCTTCCGAGAAGCTGCACGCGCTGCTTGTGCTTGCTCTTCGATTCCCGCAGCACGTACATGCCTTTCAGGATTCCCTGCTCCGCTCCCTGCGGCATCGCGGGGTGCTCGTAGTTCTCGTTCATCAGGGTGATGTAGTAATACACATCCTCCTGGTTCGTCACCATGCGGCGCAATCCGTCCTGGATGATCACCGCGACCTCGTAGCCGTATGTCGGGTCGTAGGAGATGCAGTTCGGAATCACCGACGAGAGCACGTGTGAATGGCCGTCCTCGTGCTGCAGCCCCTCGCCATTCAGCGTGGTGCGCCCGGCGGTCGCGCCGAGCAGGAACCCCCGCGCACGCTGGTCGGCGGCAGCCCACGCGAGATCGCCGATCCGCTGCAGGCCGAACATCGAGTAGAAGATGTAAAACGGCACCGTCACCCGGTTGGAATGGCTGTACGAGGTGGCGGCGGCGATCCACGACGAGAATGCGCCCGCTTCGTTGATGCCTTCCTCGAGGATCTGGCCCTGCTTGTCCTCGCGGTAGAACATCACCTGGCCCTTGTCGACCGGCTCGTACTTCTGGCCCTCGGACGCGAAGATGCCGAGCTGGCGGAACATGCCCTCCATACCGAAGGTGCGCGCCTCGTCGGGCACGATCGGCACCACGTGTCGTCCGATCTCCTTGTCGCGGATGAGCGCGGTCAGGGCGCGCACGAACGCCATGGTGGTCGAGATTTCGCGCCCCTCGCCCGAGCCCTTCAGAAGCTGGTCGAACGCCGACAGCGGGGGCACCGCTGGCACGTGGTCCGCCTTGGTGCGACGCTGGGGCAGGTAGCCGCCGAGCGCCTTGCGGCGCTCGTGAAGGTATTTCATCTCCGGCGAATCCGCCGACGGAATGTAGAACGGCAGCTCCTCCAGCTTCTCGTCCGGGATCGGGATGGCGAACTGGTCGCGCATCTCCTTGATCGTCGCGATGTCGACCTTCTTCAGCTGGTGCGTGGGGTTCTTCGCCTGCCCCTGCTTGCCCAGACCGAAGCCCTTGATCGTCTTGGCGAGGATCACGGTGGGCTGGCCCTTGTGTTTCGCCGCCGCCGCGTAGGCCGCGTAGACCTTGTGCGGGTCATGGCCGCCGCGATTCAGGCGCCAGATGTCCTCGTCGGTCATGCGCGAGACCATCTCGAGCAGCTTGGGGTGCTTGCCGAAGAAATTCTTGCGCACGAAGGCGCCGTCGTTCGCCTTGTAGTTCTGGTATTCACCGTCGACGGTCTCCTCCATTACGCGAAGGAGGATCCCGTCCTTGTCGCGCGCGAGCAGCGGATCCCAGTACGAGCCCCAGATCACTTTGATCACGTTCCAGCCGGCGCCACGAAAGTCGCCCTCGAGCTCCTGGATGATCTTGCCGTTGCCGCGCACCGGGCCGTCGAGGCGCTGCAGATTGCAGTTGACTACGAAAATCAGGTTGTCGAGCTTTTCGCGCGCGGCGAGCCCGATTGCGCCCATCGACTCAGGCTCGTCCATCTCTCCGTCGCCGCAGAATACCCACACCTTGCGACTCGCCGTGTCGGCGAGGCCGCGCGCCTGCAGGTATTTCAGGAAACGCGCCATGTAGATCGCCTGGATCGGCCCGAGGCCCATGGACACGGTCGGGAACTGCCAATAGTCCGGCATCAGCCACGGATGCGGATACGAGGAGACGCCCTTGCCGTCCACCTCGCGACGGAAATTGAGCAATCTGTCTTGTGAAAGCCTACCCTCGAGGAGCGAGCGCGCGTATACGCCCGGCGAGGAGTGGCCTTGGAAGTAGATGAGATCGCCGCCGTGCCCGTCGTGCGGCGCGTTCCAGAAGTGCTGCTGCCCGGTGCCGAACAGCGTGCCGACGGACGCGAAGCTCGCGATGTGGCCACCGAGCTCATCGTCATTCTTGTTCGCGCGAGCGACCATCACCATCGCATTCCAGCGGCAGATGGAGCGGATGCGCTCTTCGAGCGCCACGTTGCCCGGAGAGCGCTCCTCCATGTGCGGAGGGATGGTGTTGATGTACGCCGTATTCGGCGAGAACGGGATGTATGCGCCCGACCGCCGCGCCTTGTCGATCAACCGCTCGAGCAGGTAGTGCGCGCGCTCCGGCCCCTCGCGCTCGAGCACTGCTTCCAGGGCATCGAGCCATTCCTGGGTTTCAAGCGCGTCGGGATCGTTTGCGGCCGGGAATTGTGGAACGGCGGACATAGGTATGAATTCAGTCTTGCTGCAGGAGGGCGAGGCAAGCTTAACCAGAAAATGGGGGCAATGCTAGACTGCGCGGCCCCCATGGCAGCCCGGATCCTCGACGGAAAATTGCTCGCGGCGCGGCTTCGCACCGAGATGAAGCTGCGGGTCGACGCGCTTGTGCAGCGCGGAGTAAGGCCGGGCCTCGCCGTGATCCTCGCCGGCGACGACGCCGCCTCGCGCGTCTATGTGCGCAACAAGACCCTGGCCGCCGCCGAGATCGGCGTGCGTTCACAGCTGCACGAGTTCAAGCAGGACGTTGCCGAAGCGGTTGTTCTCGAAAAAGTGAATTCTCTGAACCTGGATCCCGCGGTCCACGGCATCCTGGTGCAGCTCCCGCTCCCGAGCCATATCGATGCCGCGCGCGTTCTCGAAGAGGTCGCGCCGGCGAAGGACGTCGACGGCTTCCACGAAGAGAACCTCGGCGCACTGCTCGCCGGGCGGCCGGGCGTCGTGCCGTGCACGCCGCTCGGCGTCATGCGGCTCATGGAGTACGCGGGCGTGCCGCTCGCCGGGCGCCACGCCGTCGTCATCGGCCGCTCGAACATCGTCGGCAAGCCCGTCGCGCTGCTGCTCTTGCAAAAGGACGCGACCGTCACCATCTGTCACTCGAAAACTCCAAGAATTGAAACCATTACGCGGCAAGCCGATATTCTGATCGCCGCGGTCGGTCGCGCGAAACTCGTTGGCGCCGACATGGTCAAATCCGGAGCCTGCGTGATCGACGTCGGCGTGAACCGCCTGCCCGACGGCAAGCTCGCCGGCGATGTGGACTTCGACGCCGTGAAGGAGATCGCGGGCTGGATCACGCCGGTGCCCGGCGGCGTCGGCCCGATGACGATCGCAATGCTCCTGGAGAACTGCCTCCGTGCTGCCGCAAGAGAACAATCCGCTTCTTGACTTTTCCGGCCTGCCGCGCTTCGCGGAGATCAAGCCTGCGCATGTCACCCCCGCGATCGAGCTTCTGCTCTCCGACGCCCGCTCGACGGTGAAAGCGGCGGAGAAATCCGCTCCCAGCTGGGACGCTTTCATTGCGCCGCTCGAGGACGCGAACGAGCGCCTCGGCCGCGCCTGGGGCCAGGTCGCCCATTTGCACGCGGTGATGGACTGCCCGGAGCTGCGCGAGGTGTACAACGCCAATCTGGCGAAGGTCACCAGTTACTGGACCGAGCTCGGCCAGAACCTGGAGCTCTTCGAGAAATACAAGGCGCTCAGGGATTCGAACGAGTTTTCCACGCTGAGCGCGCCGAGGAAAAAACTTGTCGAAAACGCCCTGCGCGATTTCCGCCTGGGTGGCGCCGAGCTGCCGCCGGACAAGAAGAAGCGCTACGCCGAGATCCAGGAGGAGCTCGCGCGCCTGTCGGCGAAGTTCTCCGAGAACCTGCTGGACGCGACCAACGCTTTTTCGATTTACGTCACCAAAGACCAGACTTCGGGTATTCCGGACGACGTCCTTCAAGCTGCGCGCGAAGCTGCGCACAAGGACGGCAAGGACGGCTGGAAGTTCACGCTCCACATGCCCTCGTACCTGCCGGTGATGCAGTACGCCGACGACCGCCTGCTGCGCGAAAAGATGTACTACGCGAGCAGCACGCGCGCCTCGGAATTCGGCAACCCGCAGTGGGATAACGCGCCGCTTATCGCGAAAATCGTGCCGCTACGCCAGGAGCTCGCGCAGCTCCTCGGTTATCGCGATTTTGCGGAGGTGTCGCTCGTGCCGAAGATGGCCGAGTCGGCGAGCCAGGTGCTTGCCTTCCTCGACGACCTCGCACGCCGCGCACGCCCGTTCGCTGAACGCGATGTCGAAGAACTGAGAGAGTTCGCAAGAACCGAGTTGAATATCTCCGACCTGCAGGCCTGGGATGTCGCCTATGCGTCGGAGAAGCTGCGACTCAAGCGCTACTCGTTCTCCGACCAGGAAGTGAAACAGTACTTCCCCGAGGACATTGTCGTGCGTGGCCTCTTCCGCGTCGCTGAAACCCTCTACGGCGTGAAGATTGTCGAATCCCAGGCGCCGGTGTGGCACCCGGACGTGCGCTTCTTCGAAGTGCGCGATCCGAACGGCACCGCGATCGGCCAGTTCTACCTGGATCTCTACGCTCGCGAGACGAAGCGCGGCGGCGCGTGGATGGACGACGCGATCTCGCGCCGGCGCAAGGCCGAACGCATCCAGATCCCGGTGGCGTACCTGAACTGCAACTTCTCGCGGCCGATCGGCGGCAAACCGGCGCTCTTTACCCACGACGAGGTGCTCACGCTTTTCCACGAGTTCGGGCATGGGTTGCACCACCTCCTCACCCAGGTCGAGGATCTCGGCGTCTCGGGCATCAGCGGCGTGGAATGGGACGCGGTCGAGCTGCCGAGCCAGTTCATGGAGAACTTCTGCTGGGAGTGGGACGTGCTGCGCGACATGACCCGGCACGTCGATACAGGTCAGCCCTTACCAGGACAATTATTCGGAAAAATGCTGGCCGCGAAGAATTTCCAGAGCGGGCTCGCGATGCTGCGCCAGATCGAGTTCGCGGTGTTCGACATGCGGCTACATTCGGACTTCGACCCGACAAGCGGCCGCAGCGCGCTCGACCTCCTCCAGGAGGTACGCAGGCAGGTCGCGGTGCTCTTTCCGCCGGTGTACAACCGCTTTCCGAACAGCTTCGGCCACATCTTCGGCGGCGGCTACGCGGCCGGCTACTACAGCTACAAGTGGGCTGAGGTGCTCTCCGCCGACGCCTACAGCCTGTTCGAAGAAGAAGGAGTGCTTAACCCCGACGCCGGCGCGCGCTTTCGCGACGAGATTCTCGCCGTCGGCGGTAGCCGCCCCGCCGCGGAATCGTTCCGCGCATTCCGCGGCCGCGAGCCCAACGTCGAGGCGCTCTTGCGCCATAATGGGATGATCGCGGCCTAGGTGCGCATCGCCACCTGGAACGTCAACTCCCTCCGAATCCGCCTGCCTCACCTGCTCGACTGGCTGGCGTCGCAGCAGCCGGACGTGATGTGCCTCCAGGAGACGAAGACCGAGGACCATAACTTCCCGCACGCCGAGATCCAGGCCGCGGGCTATCAGGCGGTGTACTGCGGGCAGAAAGCGTACAACGGCGTCGCGATCCTCGCGCGCACCGCGCTCACCGACGTCCAGCACGGCATTCCGCACTTCCCCGACGACCCCAAGCGTGTCATCGCGGCCTCGGTCGGCGACATTCGAGTCCTGTGCCTCTACGCGCCGAACGGCGAGGCCCCTGGAACAGACAAGTACGCGTACAAGCTCAGGTGGTACCAGGCCCTTGCTTCGTGGCTGCAAGCGGAGCTGTCGCGCCGGCCGCGGCTGGCGGTTCTCGGAGACATGAACATCGCGCCTGAGCCGCGGGACGTCCACGACCCCAAGCGCTGGGAAGGCAAGATCCACTTCTCCGAGCCCGAGCGCGCGGCCTTCCGGGAGGTCTTGAAGGTGGGCCTCCGGGACGCGTTTCGGCTGCTCGACCAGCCTGAAAAGCAGTTCACCTGGTGGGACTACCGCCTGAATGCTTTCCAGCGCGGCTGGGGGCTGCGCATCGACCACATTCTGCTCTCCCCCCAGCTTGCGGCCATCTGCAAAGCCTGTGGGATTGACACCGAACCGCGAAAGCGCGAACGTCCTTCTGATCATGCCCCGGTGACTGCAGACCTTTAGAATCCGGAGGCGTCCGTAGGGGAAATGCGAGTGCAAATGCGCAGGCTGTTGCTTCTCGGGGCCCTTGCTGGACTCGTCGGGTATCCGCTGCTCGATGAGCCCGCGACAAGCGCCGGGATGGCGCTCGCCCAGACCGAGCGCGCGGAGACGCGCGCGGCGGCCAAGGCGAATGCGGCCGAGCGCCTGGAGTTGCCCGAGCGCCGCGGCCTTTCGCGCACGCAGGGCGAGCTCTTCGGCGCTCCGCCGCCGCCACCGAAGCCAATAACGAAGAAGGCGCAGCCGCCCACACCAGTTGCCGCCGCACCGGTCGCGCCGCAGGTGCCCTACCGATTCGCCGGCAAGGTTCGAAAAGGATCGGAAGAAGAGGTACTGATCTCGAAGGGCGACGTGGTGCTTCCGGTAAAGGCAGGCGACACGCTCGACGGCGTGTACAAGGTGGAGTCGATCAACGCCGAGCGGATCGATCTTGTCTACCTCCCGCTTGGCACTAGGGACCGCATCGTGGTGAGCTCCGCGCTCGATGCCGACCGGGCAGCACAGCCCCCGCTTGCGGCCACTCCCGCGCCTGTGCCTGCCGCGCCGGCCACGGCGAGCGCGAGCGGAGCGACAAGTTCAGGACCCGCGCAGCTTCGTTGGGAAGGCCCAGAGCGCGTGGCCGCCGGCGAAAGCTTCAACGTCACGCTTCGCGTTAGCACTACGGAGCCGCTGCGCGCCGCGCCGATGCAGCTTCGATTCGCTCCGGACGTGCTGCAGGCGGTCAACGTGCGGCCGGGGAAGTTCTTCGGCCAAGGCAGCTTCACCTACCGAGTCAATCCCGAGGGATCCATCTTCGTCGGCGCGAGTTCGCCAGCCGCGGCTGCGGGCAACGACGCCGAACTCGTCGTCGTGACCTTCCGGCCGATCAAGCGCGGCATTACCGCCGAACTCAGCATGAGTGCGCTCAGCCTTCAGGGCGCCTCGGGACGCGCGATCGCGCACGAGCAGCTCGGCGCGTTCCGCACTGCAATTCAGTAGCCGAAAACCTTCACCGTTCGCGGTACCGGCGGCCGGGCCATCGGGTCATTGCACCACGCCCACCGGCATGTCGCCTAGGTAGATGAGCTCGCGACTCAACACCCCCGAGGGGCTGGTCTCGGCGATCAGCTTGCCTTGAGTGTCGTAGTGGAAGACGCGGTCGGTCTGGCTGTTGGTCTTCCTGATGCGCTGGCCGAGGGCATTGACCTGGTAGTTCGTCGCGCCGATGGAGCTCGTCGCTTGCACCATGCGCCCGCGCGTGTCGTAGACGTAGGTGTTGACGCCGTCGGCGGTGGTGGAGCCGTTCGGGTCGAACACGAAGGTTCTTACGGGCCCGCTCGTGGGCGTGATCGAGGCGATGCGGTTGGAGGTGGAGCTATAGGCGTAGGTGTCGGTGGATGAACCCGCTGTACGCGAGGTGCGGTTTCCGACCGCGTCGTAGGTGTAGGCGTATGGCGTGCCCGGCAGCACGGCGCCAGTGAGCCGGTCAAGCTCGTCGTAGACGTAGGTGTTGGTGTTCGCCGGGGTACCGATATCCGAGATGAATTCGATGCGGCTCGCGGCGTCGTAGCCGATGGCGAAGGATTGTGCTCCGAGCGTGTAGGAGGCAATGCGCCCATCGAGGTCGATGCCGCGGGTGTAGACCTGCCCATTGCCGAACGTGTAGCCGCTCACACCCCCAAAGGGGTGATAGGTCCCGCCCGTGACTACGTTCTGCGCCTGCGCACCGGGCTTAGTGGTTGTTATCGCGCTGACCCGTCCGAGGCCGTCAAACGAGTAGTTCACGGTCCGACCCGATGGATAAGTAAGCTGGTCGAGGCGCCCGAAACTGTCGTAGCGACAACCGAGCACATATTGCACGCCCGCCACGCTTCGCGTCTGCGATGTGACACGCCCGTGCGCGTCGTAGGCGTACGCGGTGATGCTCGTGACCTGGTTCGATGCGTTCGTCTCGGTGAGCGAAGAGAGCCGCCCAATGCCGTTTGTCCCCTGGTCGTAGGCGTAGGCTTGTTTCGACCCGTCGTGGAACGTGATAAGCGTGACGCGGTTCAGGGCGTCGTGGGCATACGCCGTGGTCTGGTTCTTGGCGTCTCTCTGGGTGAGGAGGTTACCGGCGTCGTCGTAGGTGTTGACCGTCGTGCCAGTATCCGGGCTCACCTGCTGGGTCAGGTTGCCGAGCCCGTCCACGTTGTAATCGGTGGCGAGGCTGCGCGGGTCGGTAACGCGAGTGAGTGCATCCAGGCCGTTGTAGGCGTACTGTGTGACCGCCGAAGTCGGCGCCGGTGACGTGACCTGCTTCAACCGGTTGAGGGCGTCGTACTGGTTGGTCGTAATTCGATTCAGCGGGTCCTTCACCGTTATAACGTTGCCCTGGTCGTCGTAGGTGTACTCGGTGGTCTGGTTCTGCGCCCCGAGCTCGCGGAATAAGCGGCTCAGGTTGTTGAACACGCGGCTTCGCGTCTGCGCAAGCTGGTTCGCCGGATCGAAAACCTGCTCCTGCGTGCGGTTAGCCATTGCATCAAGCGTGTAAACCACGCGGTTGCCAAGGTTGTCCGTAATCGCGGTAAGCCGATGTGCGGCGTCGTAGTCGTAGGACAAGAACGAACCGTCGGGCAGCGTCACCTTGGTGAGCTGGCCTACGCCGTCGTAGTCGTAGGTCGTGGTTTCGGCGCCAACCGTACGCGTCTTCAGGCGCTGGCGCGCGTCGTAGGTAAGGGCAATGTTGATGCCGTTCGGATCGATGATCGCAAGCGGCTGACCATGGGCGTCGTAGACCGTCACGCTCGTGAGGTGGCCGGCGGCGTTGGTGGTAGTGGCAACATTGCCGCGCTTGCCTAGATCAGGGTCGTCGTCCGGATAGTAGGTATAGGTTGTCGTGTCGGCGGCATCGGTGCGAGGGCCGTTGGCGGTTAACACTTTGCCACGGGCGTTGTAGGTGTAGCTCCACGTGCGCGGAGTGCTCGCTGCGGTAGCCGAGAAGCCCTGCGCGCCGTTCACGTCTGTGGTCGCCTGAATGGTCCTGGAACAAAGCGCGCCGCGCGCGCCGCACTGCGTGCCGTCGGCGTCATAGACGAAGCTGGTAATCCTCAGCGGTTCCGCGATGCCGGTAGGCAGACGGAATACCGCATGCCAGTGCGTGCTGATAGTCCGAGTTTGCGGCGTCGTACCGCCCGACGATGTCAGGCCCTCGGTACGCGAGGTCTCGAGGTTCCGCGCGAGGTCATAAGCGTAATTCGTGCGATTTCCGTTCCAGTCCGTGCGGGAGGCGACATTGCCAATCGCGTCGAAGGTCTGCATGGCAGGGCCGCATTCGGGGCATGCCGCGCCCGTAACCGCCGTGTTCTTGAGTGCACCAAGCAGGTTTTGGAAGCTATAGGTACGTACAGCGCCGAGCGGGCTTGTTACATTCGTGGTGCCATTGGTGTTGTAGGCAAGGGTGTGCCGGTTCGCCCCGCCCGCACGCTCGGTGGTGACTGCGCGACCTTTGGTGTCGTACTGGTAAGTCGCGAATCGCTGGCCATTTTCATCCGTGATCCCAGTCAGCGCGAGCGTCTGCACCGTGCCAGCGGTGTTGGCCGCCTCGTTATAGTGATACGAACGGACGTTTTCGCCCGGGAACGTAACGGAAGTCAGCCGCTTGTTGGCGTCATAGGTGAACTGGTAAATCCCTCCTGCTGGATCAGTCAGTCTTGAGACACGCAAGCCGACGTTGTATCCCAGCACCAAGCTGCGACCGAACGGGTCTGCAACCCGCAGCAGCAGCCCAGCCGGTAAGACCATGGTGGTCGGCTGGCCGTTGTTATCCAACGCGAAACCGCCGCCACTACCGCTCGTTCCGTCGCTGTAGACAAGCGTTTGCGTAAGCCCATTGCGTGAAACGATCTGAAGCAGTCTGCCTGCGGCGTCATATGTCTCGGTTTCATCACCCCGCGCGACGTATAGCTGCCAACCGACCCGCGTGCCCAGCGGATCTTTCAGTTCTGTCAGTACGTCCTTAGTGTCCGCGTCCGCTACCCAGACCCCGCCTGACGCTGGGAAGCGCAGGCCGCGTCCGTCGGGCCGAAATGCGACGGCGGTCGATCCGAAAATCGTGATACGCCGGTCGAAGGTGTCGCGCCAGCGCAAACCGAAGCGCGCTGCAGATTCCTCGTCTTGAGTGTTATAGCTAAGGTCGAGCCTGAATCCCGCCTGTCCCTGGTATAGCGGCTCCTTATGAAACTTGTTGCCGTTTGCCGGATTGCAGGGGTTGCCGACGGACGGTTGGCCGTCCGTTTCGCATGAGCCATTGTTCTTTCCGCCGTGGCAGACGCCATCCAAGACCAGAGTGCACGTCGAATTCGACGGCGCGACGCAGAAACCATTTTCAATAACCATGGTACCGGGCGCGCATACGCAGCGCTCGTCCTGTAAATCCACGTACTCGTTAGCGCAGTAAACCAATCCAACACTGCGCACATCGTCAGTCCAGGTGTCGTTGTCGCCAATGCATTCAAAGCCCCACGCGCCATTGCTATAACGTGTCGCACCCGGGCTCCAGCGATTGAACCGCGTATTGCGCCAATTCAACTCCGGATGAAACAGTTTCGGGAAAATGTTTTGGCAGACGTCTTCCTTGGATGCGCCTTGGACCGTCGCGCTGTTAGCGTTGTAGTAATAGATGAAGGGGTTCTCGGCTTGAGACGCCGGCGCCCAGGCGAGAAATGCGGTGCACAGTACTGCGGGGATGAGGCTGCGTCCGGGAGTAACTAGGTGCCGGAGTAACCGCTTCAGTGGGCGGCAAAAAACTCCGGCCGCGAACAGCCACGTAAGCGCTCTCGCGGAGCGAGCGAACATCTTCATGGACGTCCTCCCCCTGCCGGGTCAGCGAAGTGCGACTGCCGGGCCTCGCGCGCTTATCTCGTACCCAAACTACGCGTGTCAACGACGTGAAGCGATTATCGGACCACGGGATACACGAATTGGATTAACGGCAAAATTCGCTCAGCAGCATTGTGACGACGACATGATGGAGAGACGCCGTACGTATCGAGGTGACGCTCAAAAACCGCAGTCCATTGAAAGACCAGCGACTGGCTTTCGCTCGCCGCGGCCGTCAGAGTCGGGTCACTTTCGAGGCGGGGGTGCTTTCGATTCCGGAGTAACCGCGCCCGGCTTGGCGGCGACTGCGCCCGGCTTGGCGGCGGCCTGCGCGGGGGCGAAGACGAACTGCCACTCGGAATATTTAGTCTTTCCCTCTAAGGCCGCGTCGCGCACGCCGAAGCCGCCGGTTTTCAGGGGAGCATCTTCGGAGGGGCTGTAGACCCCGGCGAAGCCGCCGTCGGCGGATTTCACCAGGCCCCAGTCGTCCTTCCCGGTGATCGGGTCGGGATAGAGCCGGCGCAGGTGGCGCACCGTGCCCGGATGGCGTGGGTCCTTCACCAGGTCGGCGAGACTCTTCGGGTACTGCCGCACCGGGCCGGACAGGTAGTAGCGCTCGATCGCCTTGCGGTATTCGTTGCCGATGTGGAGGAGCTCCGCTTCCTTCTCGCGCACGTTCGCCGTGTGCCAAACCTCGCCGATCAACGCGAGCCCGCCCGACATCATGGCGACCACAAAGAGCACGGTAATGTAAGTGAACCCGCGCTCGCGCTTCACCATGTTGCGAACTCCGTGCCGTCGAGCGCCTTGCCCGGCGCGCCGCTCCTCACGTCGTAGACGCCGGTTTTTTGCGGGTCGGGGTGCGGCACCAGGACCCAGGTGGTGGCGCTCTC
>DATFEI010000171.1:0-5554 GCA_035251315.1 Burkholderiales bacterium
GAAGCGTGCATGCGACACGCCGGCCGGCGTTGCAAAGCTCGCGCCGCGCAGCACCTTGTGGGTGGCGAACCAGGGCTCGGAGTACTCCTTGTACGGGTCGCGCACGAAGCCGGGGTACGGCAAGAACGCGCTCGAGGTCCACTCCCAGACATGGCCGACGTTATCGAGGCCTCTCAGCGCCGCGTACTCCCATTCGGCTTCGCTCGGCAGGCGCCTGCCGACGAAGGCACAATAGGCGCTTGCCTGGTGCCAGCTCACGTGCCGCACCGGCTCGTCGTCGGGGATCGGGATCCACTTGTCGAAGCGGCGCACCATGCCATCCCTGCTGTAGGGTGGTTCGGCAAACTCACGATAATCCCCGTAGGTCACCGGCCGGCGCGCGACGCGAAACGGCTCGAGCACGATGGGGTGGCTCCATTTCTCGTTGTCGAAGGCAAAGCCGTCACCGGGCGTGGCACCGAGGTGGAACACGCCGCCAGTGCATGCCATATCCCCTTCCCCGACCAATGATTTCGATTCTTCCGGCAAGCCCGGATAACCGAGCGTCTGGCGGGTGTAGTGAAACGCCTCCGCGTGCATGAGCTCGTGGCGCACGGCAAGCTCGACGAAATACGGGTCAAGACTTTCTAGCTTGCCCAGAACCCGCTCCAAAACTTTGTCCCGATAAGCAATCGTTTCCGCGAACGGGGGTAGCGGCAGGCTCCAGCGCGAGTCATGAGGCACGGTGGCCGAGTTGTAGAGCGCATCGGCGTTCGGCAGAATCGACGCGCGTGTTTCCGCGCCGCCTCTCAGGCACCAGAACTCTTGGAACCAGCCGACATGCCCGATCTCCCAACGCGGCGGATTGACGATCGCGAGCATCGGCCCGAGCTCACGCTCGCCGCCGAGGTCGTCGGCGACGCGCCGGGTGTGCTCACGCGCGGCTTTCAGGGTCTCGACAAGGCTCGTCACGCGTTCCAGTCTAGCGAATGCGAATAGCGCTCGTCACGCCGGCTGGTCCGGGCACGCGCAACGGCAACCGCCACACCGCGCTGCGCTGGGCCGCGTTCCTGCGGCAGGCCGGCCACCGCGTCGAAGTCGCCGTGGAATGGTCCGGCGAAACGCCCTGCGATGCGATGCTTGCGTTGCACGCCCGGCGCAGCCACGCCTCCATCAAGAAATTTCCAAGAGAAAAGCCGCTCGTGGTGGCGCTTACCGGCACGGACGTCTATCGCGACATCCACCACTCGGCAGATGCGCGCGAATCCCTGGAGCTCGCTCACCGCCTGATCGTGCTGCAGCCGGAGGCGGCCGAAGAGCTGACAGCGCGGCTGCGCAGGAAAGTCCGCATCGTAGTGCAAAGCTCATCCACCCGGCTGCGCCAGCGGCCGGTTGGGGGTCGGTTCCGCGTATGCGTGATCGGCCATCTGCGCGCGGAGAAGGATCCCCTGCGCGCGATGTCGGCTCTCCAATTCGTTCCCCAGGTCCTGCCCATCGAAGTCATCCACCTGGGTGCTGCGCTCGATCCCGCTCTCGTTCCGAAAACAGAGGATTCCCGTTACCGCTGGCTCGGGAGCGTGCCGCACGCGCGGGCTTTGAAATGGCTCTCCTCCAGCCACGTCATGGTCATCAGCTCACGCATGGAAGGCGGGGCCAACGTGGTGTGCGAGGCGTTGCGTATCGGCGTCCCGGTGCTCGCCTCGCGCATCTCCGGCAACATCGGCCTGCTCGGCACCGGCTACGCGGGCTATTTCCCCTTGGAGGACGAGCGCGCCCTCGCCCGGTTGATGATGCGCGCGGCGACCGACGGGCGCTTCTACCGCCAGCTCAGGGCCCAGGTGAGGCAGCTTCGAGGTCTGGTCGCGCCGCGGGCGGAGAAGCAAGCGCTGCTTGCCGTCATGGCTTCGCCAGGTCTTCCTCGATGAAGCGCAGCAGCGCCTCGAGCAGCGCCTCGCGCGGGTAGGCGTTCTGCGTGACGAACGTTGAGGCGATGGTGGAATGCGTCCGATTGATCGGCACCGCGAGCGCCCAGTGGTCCGCGTTCAAATAGCCGAGCAGGTCGCTCCCCGGAACGATCTGGTCGTAGAAAATCATCTGGCTGTCGTTGCGCGCGTCGATGCGCGCGAGCTTGTCGTAGCTGGAGGCGAGGATCGCCGAAATCCGCTCGGGCTGCGGGAAGGTGACGAGCGAGTAGTAGCGTACCTCGCGCGGCAGCGGGTTCTGCGCGAGCCAGGTCTGGCGCGTCGCGGGCCGCAGGCTCGCCACGGCGCCCCCGTCGCCCGAGCCGCACTTCGCGCCGGGAAAGTGCCGCAGCAGGTCCGCCTGGTATTGCTCGGCGTCGTTGGCGAGCGCCGAACCGCCCACCGCGCCCGCGGCGCTGACCACCGCTGCCACGCGGCTGCGGATCTCCGGATACGACACGATCGCCTCGAGGATGTCGGGCGCACCCTTCGAATAGCCCACCAGCACCAGGCGCGGCGCTCCCTCCTCCAGCGGCATGGTCATGATTGCGTCGCGGATCTGGCGCGCGTTATTGCCGCTGCTCGAGAGCGCGTCGACCTTGAGCCAGGTGGCGTCGTAGCCGAACTGGCGAACATGCTGTACCGCGGTGCTGGGGGAACGCAGCCAAGGCTCGAAGCACTCATATCCGATGCCGGGAACCGCCGCTGCGATCAAGCGGCGTTCCGAGAGGCCGAGCTCGACCGGCCAGCCGCTCCCCGAGGGTTCCTGGCCGACGCGGGTCAGCGCGTCTTCGCACGGCCGGTGGTCGGGAACCTTGCCGGCACGCGCGGCGAGCACCGCGCAATACACTTCGCGAAAGCGCGCGCGCGCGTCCCGCACGCCCGCCTGCGAAGCGGGCACGAGCACGAGCGGCGGGGTATCGGTGGAGTACGCAATCAGCGGCTCGCCTGCGCACGCGCCGAGCACGGCCAACGCGGCGCCGGCTAGGGCTTGACGAGAGGCGCCCACTCGAGGATCTGCACATCGGCGAGGCTGAGCGGTCGCGTCGCGAAGAACAGCACCGCGCGCAGGCCGTCGCTGCGCGCGCCCGCCGCAGCGCCGCGCGCGAAGCCGAGCTTGTCCAGGCCCCCCGAATACATCATGTCCTGGACGAGGTGATTGCGCGCCTCGTCCACATCCGCGTGCGCACGAAGGTCGGTCGCGTCAGCAGGTGCGAAGCGTCCGCCGACCGGGCGCGCGACCTGGCCGACGTAGACCGCGCGGCCTTCAAAGGTCACCGGCGCGCGCCATACGCGGATCCAGGTCGACGGGACGCGCGTCTCCACCTGCTTGCGCAGCACGACGTCGGGCCTGCGGCCGAAGACTTGCTGATTCAGGTCGGCCGCGCGCGCATCGCGGTGGTAGTTTCGGCGCACCATCGCCGCCCCAATGTCCTCGAGCTCGCCCACCAGCACCACGTTCAGTGGCTCGCCCTGCGCGGCGGCACCGGGAAGGCGCTCGAGCGCGGCGCGCAGCGCGCCAAGGTCGCGGTAATCGGTGAGCTCGGAAGCCGGATATAGGAACGCGATTTGCGCCGCGGTAGCGCCGCCCGCGGGGGCCTGCTGCGGCACGGGCAGGAAAAGCGTGAAGGGGACCAGCGTTTGCCGCCCCAGCACGTCGACGTTGAAGAGCTTCATCCCACGCTCCGGGTTGGTGAAGATGATTCCCGCACGCGTAGTGCCCGGCGCAATCGGGTTCTTGAACCCGAGCTTGTCGAAATGCTCGTCGATGGCTGCGTTCACGCTGCCGCCCAGCGTTGTATGCGCCGACCATGCCACTTCGAGGGGCGAGAAGTAATCGGGGTCGGTGCCCGTGCGAAGGAGCCACATCGGCTGCGAAGTGCCGTTCTGAATCTCCACCCATACTGGCTGCACCTGCGCTCCGCTCAGGTCGGTGCCGAACATACGTCGGGTATCATCGGCGCTCAGCACTGCCGCGCTCACGCGTACGCCTTGGCTCGTGGCGCTGACCGCGCGGCTGCGCAGTCCTGCGTCGCTCATGTCGGCCGGCGCCTGCCACGTCGCGCAGCCGGCCAGCGCGAGGACCAGCGCCAATGTCGCAAGCGGGCTCATCGCGCAACGGCGACCCACGGCAGGACCTCGATATCCGCAAGCGAGACTGGCCGGCGCTCGAACACGAGCACGCTGCGGAGCCCGTCGGTGTAATACGGGTCGGTAGTGAGGTTTTCGCGCGGCGCGCGGCGCGCCGCGGCGCCGACGCCCTCCAGCAGTCCCAGCTTGACGAGGCTCTGCGAATAGGCCATGTCCTCCATGAGCGCGGCGCGCGCCTCGTCCACGTCGGGGTCAATCTTGTGCGTGGTCAGCGTGGGAGAATGAATGGTGAGGCGGCTGCCGATGTCGCGGCTGATCTGGCCGATCCAGACCTGTTTGCCGTGGTAGAGCATCGGGCTCAGCCAGAGGCGCAGGTGGTTGCGCTGGTGGATGTTGTCGCGCGCCTTCTGCAGCGCGAGGTCCTGCGAGCGGCCGAAGAGGTAGAGATTGCTCACCGGCGCATAGGCGTAGCGCTCCCTGGACAGAAACGAGCTCGCCATGCGCAGGATCGAGCCCGACCAGGTCTGCTCCGTGGGCCGCCAGCCGCGGCGCACGAGCGCAGGGAAAGCATCGTCGAGGCCACCCACCACCACCAAGTTGAGCGGATCACCCTTCTTGGAGCCGTCCTTGTTGGTGGCGCAGCAGGGCAGCGCCTCGAGCGCTGTCCGGAAAGCCGCGTCGTCGGTGTAGTTCACGATCTGCCCCGGCGCGTAGAGCTCGCGCCTGAACACGCCGCTCGCGTGGTAGTCGCCGCGGAAGCCGGGAACCGCAGTGAACATCGAGAAGCTCCACGCGCGACCGTTCGCGACGAGATCGAGCTGCACCACCTTCACGGCCTCGTCGAGATTCGTCAGTACGAACCCGGAAACAGTCGCGCCGGGGGGCACCGGGTTGTGGAACGCAAGGCCGTGGAAGCGCCGGTCGAGCTCGGCGAGCCTGTCAGGGTCGCTCTGCGCCATCGCCTCCGCGGCCTCGGAAGCCGGATAGAAATTCGGATCGAGGCCCGGCGAGAGCAGGAAGTACGGCCGGTCGTCGCGGTTCTCGACCTCGATCCAGACCGGCTGGATGCGCTGGCTTGCGAGCGGCGCGCCGTAGAGCGCGGCGCTCTCCTCGGCGGAGAGCGTCGCCGCGGACACGCGCAAGCCGCCTTCGGTGCGCGTGACCGCGCGGCTCTTGTAATCAGATTGGCTGGTGGACGACTGCTGGGGTGAAGCACATCCGAACAGGACCGCGGCAAAAAGGGCAGCGATCTGCAAGATTCGGGCGGTCCTCACCGTGTGCACGGCACCTTCATTGCAACTCTTGGACCGGGACCCTGGCGCGCCGTTCTGTCATGCGAGATGTGTCAGCCAATCGCGCGCGACGTCGGCGAGCTCGCGCAGGACGTCGTCGTCGCGCTTTCCCGACGACTTGAGCACGCGAAACGAGTGATCGGCGCCTTCCAGCCAGTGCATGCGCCAAGACAATCTTCCCAGCACCTGCTCCATCAGCTCGCGCTGACACAAGGCGTCGCGAGTTCCGTT
>DATFEI010000102.1:0-7853 GCA_035251315.1 Burkholderiales bacterium
GGGGTCGGTCAGGATCGCCGCCGCGGTCGCGCTGAGCGGCGGATTGCACGTGTGGCCATACCACGGACAGCGCCGGCATTCGCTCGGGTCGTCGTCGAGGAAGTCCGGCAGCGTGCCGCCCTGCACGTGATCGAGCACGCGCTCGGCCTTCGCGAGGAATTCCTCCATGTGATCGAGATGCGGCTCGAGCTCCACCGGGAGGAGGCGCGGCAGGCCGGATCGATCGAGCAGCAAGAAGCCGAAGGGCACGCCGGCGCCATAGAGATAGGACAAGAGTTGGTAGCCACCCGACCGCGTCCACGGGTTCTCGAAGACGTCGGCGAATGTTTCGATCCGATCGGTGAGAAACGGCGACCAGCTCTTGACTTCGATCGGCGCGCGGTGGCCCTCGAGCTCGAGGCGTGCGTCGACCTTCCCCACGATGGCGACACGCGAGCGGTGATCGCGCAGCTCGAAGCGCTCCTGTTGCCCGATGACGCTGAAGGCCGGTTCGGCGTCGCGGCCGATACGCACGAGATCGGAGAGGAGGTCTCGCTCGCGGTCGTCGCCGCGGCGGAATTTGGCGACGAGCTCGGGCGGGTAAGGCGGGAGCTGCTCGGGCTGCGTGCAGTCGTAGACCATGCGGCGCTCGCACGTGCGCCACGAGCTCGCGTAGACGTAGCGGTGCGCGGTCTGCGGGCGCGCCTGGCGCGCGAGGTACGCCGCCCAGGACGTGCCGACGGCTTCGGCGATTGCTGTTGGGGTCAGTGTTCCGGCGGTCATTCCTTGACCGAGGTGGCGCTGGTGTTGATGTTCTGGCGCGCGGCCGATCGCCACACGCGCATCCCGAACGATGATTCATCGAACGGGAGTTGCTTCTGGCCGGGATCTGTCTCCCGAGCATGCTGATAGATCATCAGCGCGAATCCGAGGAGACATCGAACCGCTAACTGCGTATCCCGTTGTTCGAGCAACGCCGCAATATCCGGATTGTCCGTGGCGAGCGTGATGCGATTCGGTCGGCCTTTTGTGAACATCCCATAGCCGTGCTCGTCACACAGTGGACCATCGAACGCAATGGTTAAGGTGTTGATGGGTGTCCGCGGCGACCGCGCCGGCCCCGTAGGTGATTCGTCCCTCTCCGACTCGCCCTGTCGAGACTCTTTTCGCTTGTGCTGCTGATTGGTTTTTGGTCGTTGCCGAGGAGGACGAGTGGCGCGAATCTCGGTCGGCAGGAGTTCGTTGAGACGTTCGGTCATCTCCTCGACCTTGAGCTCCATTTGGGCGCTGTGACACTTTTCCAG
Organism: Burkholderiales bacterium; assembly: GCA_035251315.1. Classification (GTDB taxonomy): domain Bacteria; phylum Pseudomonadota; class Gammaproteobacteria; order Burkholderiales; family SG8-39; genus SCGC-AG-212-J23. The sequence goes on from DATFEI010000102.1 coordinate 1,284, forward strand.
AATCGGCTTCAAGACCTCCTGGACGGCATCCTCCAGCTGCGCGGCATCGGGATCATTGAGGTTGTCCTTGAAACGCGTCAGGCCCCAATCCGCGGTGAGCGTGACGCGCGCGAACATGCGACGGAGACCGGAGTAGGAGTCGCAGCCGAAGACGCCCTTCGGAATAATCACGCGATGCTTGTAGCTGACCTGTACCCCATAGAGGGGCGATTTCTCTGGGTCAACGAGGAGGCCGCCACGCACCTGCGCGCCCTTCCCATTCGGAAACTGGATGGTGTGTTCGACGATCTCGGTGAGCTGTGGTTCGCGGAGGAGTCGAACGACAGACCCGTTCACTCGAATCGTCGCGCCGTGCTCAATAGCGGGATAGAAGATTTGCGCCAGGTGGTCGCGTACCAACGCAATGTCCTTCTCTTTCGGAGCGTCCCAGCGAAGGCGGCCGATCTTGATCGTCGTGCCGGTGCCGCGGGACACTAAGGTCGGCGACCATTTCGGCTTGGGAATGTGCCACCGTCCACTCCGAATGACCTTGGTCCAGTCGACATTGAGTAGCAGGTGCCCATCGCTGGACGTGCTCTCGACATCCAGTTGATCGCCGGCACTGGTCGCGTTGTACTTGATGCCCATCCCAAATCGACCGAGCTTAGTGCCTGGCATCGGCCGGTGTTCACCGAGGCGGACGATGGCGGACTCGCGATTTCGCTCAATGCCTCGGCCGTCGTCGGCAATGACGACGCTGTGTGTGAGCAGCTGGATGGCGATCTGCGTGGCATCAGCATCGAGTGAGTTGTCGACGCCTTCCGCGACGAGCGAGGCCCAACTCCCGCGATCCGCGCGGATGGATTCGAGGAAGTGCACGTCTGGGGTGATGTCAATGAAGTCGTCGCTCATGCTGTCACCATTTTCTCGAGTCGGTTGGCCCGTAATTCGGCGAGCATCTGATCGAGCATCGTCAGGAGATCGTCCTGGTCCTCTGGGGAGAGCGCGTCAAATTCATCGGATAACATGTGCGCGATCTGGAAATAGACGCGACCGCTGGCGGTGCGGTATTCCGTGACGTCAGTGGCTGCTGGCGTCGGTGCGTGACGGCGCGAGGCATGTCTCTTCGGCGGCAGCAACGCTTGGATATCGCGCCGCTTCATGTCCGGCCTGATCACTTCGTTCTTCAACGCGGCTCTGAGCTTCGCGCCATCGGCTTTCGTAAGCTCGTAGAGCGTCCGCCAGGATGGAGGCAAATTCGGACCATGGTCCGAATTTGATAGGACCGGATGTTTAGCGATGGCGATCAACTTGTCAGCGGTGCTTTGACCGAACGGAACGAGTCCTTCTTTGAACATTCGGCCGAACTCGCCGTGTGGCAAGGCCGCCTTCGCGCTCACGAGGAGGCGGCCCACTTCGAGGATCGATTCGACGGTCTTCCCCAGTTGTGTGCAGATCCGATCCGCCCACTGGTCCGCGCGGGGAATCCTCGAGAGCTTGCCGGCCGACGAGGACATCAGCCTTCCTGCCCAGGCTCACGCTTACCGCCGAAGATGTCGTCGGCCGCCACCGGCTTACCGTTCGCCATTTTGGCCGCATGCTCCTTCGCGGCCTCCTTCGCATCACGCCCCATCGCGTGTGTGACGGGCTGCTGTTGCTCGGCGATCCACTTGCCGGCGTCGACAATCCACTTCTTGTCTTGATGCTGCTGATAGTTCGGGCAACCGTAGAAAGGCCCGCGTTTATCGTTGCCGGCGCGATACCGGCCCGTGGTCCCGCAGTGCGGGCACACCGGCGGCTCTACGTCTGGTACCGCCTGGCTGCGGCCACCGACCCGCTCGTCGGCTGAGCCGAACCCGCGGCCCTTGCGGCACTGCTCGACGCGCTTGCTGGTGCCCTTCCAGGCGGCGGCGAGCTCGTCGAGCGGCACCATCTTCATGCCGGCGAGCTCGCGCGTGACGTTGCCGTCCAAGTTCGCGCGCGCCGCCTTGCGGATCGTGAGATCGAGATCGACGCCGGTCTTGCCCTTCGCGAAGTCGTCGGTGCTCGAGCGGCCGCCTTCGATGTTCTCGAGGACCTGGCGCGTGAGCTTGCAGCGGCCAGAGCCGGAGATCAGGTAATGGAACACGCCGGGCTCGGTCCCGGTGACCTTCTCGGGTTTGCTGACATCGAAGACTTCGATGCCCCAGAGGTCGCGCACGCGGTCGCAGCCGGCATCCTGCAGATAGCCGACGACCTGGCCGCCGTGCTCCTCCTTCGCTTTGAAGAGCACCCAGTCCTCCGGGTGCGTCGCGCGGATCGACGCCAGGCGCAGGGTGGCGATCACCTGCACGCGCGCTTCGATCACCTCGAGCGCTTCACCTTTGAGCGCGGCGAGCTCGGACAGCGTGACTGGGATATCCGGCCGGCGCAGCGTCAGCGTCTGATCGGCGGGCTCGGGCTCGGTGTCAACGTCGATCGGCGGCTCAGAAATCGGCATGGCTGGCGCCTCCGGCAACGGGGAAATTCGAGAAGCTCAGGCGGTCTTGCGTGCGCTGCGGTGGAACTCGAGCGCCGAGCCGTGGCCGTGCAGCCAGGCGTCGAGCTCGCGTCGGTCGAATAGGTACTGCCGGCCGCGGCGGCAGAACGGCAGCCGCTGCTCTTTGATCAGGCGATACAGGGCCCACTGCGACGGCAGCCGCAGGTACGCGATCGCTTCTTTCGCTGTGAGGTAGGGGGATTCTGTCGTCATGCGACCTTCGCCCGATGCTTGTGGGTTTCCCTGATGGCTTTCGCGACAACCCCCGGCGTGACATGGAGGCCGTCCGCGAGGGCGGCGATGGTGGAATAGCGGGGATCCCGCACTTTCCCGAGTTCGATCTGACTAATCGTCGTCTGCTCGACGCCGGTGAGCTTGGCTAGCCGGTACTGGGTGACCTGCGCCTGCTCCCGCAGTTGCCGGAAATTCATTTCCAGAAAACTTAGAAAACTTTTCCGCGCCTGTCAAGGAATTTAAATCTATGTTAGGATTTATTTCCACCACTCATCGCTCGGGGAGGACGCTTGCGTGCACTGCTAGGAGAAACTTTCTACAATGTCAGCGTGACCACAGCGGAGATGTGGCTGGCTGTCGGGAAGAAACTGCAGCAGGCGCGCCTCGAGAAGAACTGGCTGCCAACGGAGGTCGAACGCGTCGGCGGCCCGAGCTACAAGACCGTACAGGCCATCGAGAAGGGCAAAGCCGGGAACGTCGAGAAGCTCGATCAGTGTGCGCGCGCGCTCGGCTTAGACATCGTCGATATCCTGTACTCCGTCCTCGAATCTCGGGTGACACCGCTCAGTCCAGAGGCCGCGCACCTGGTGCGCAAATTTACCGAGACGACGGTCGCCGGGCGACACGCGTTGATCTCAATGGCGGACGCGTTGCCGCCTGCCGGGGCGACGACTCCGTCGACACCGGCTTGGCCCGCCGGTAGCAAAGCGTCGTACCGCGCGATGAGCCATCGATGCTTCTGTGTCCGCACGCTGGGACGCGCGGCCGAGGATGAGGGCATGAGACCGCATGCTCCTTTCGCGACGACTCACCCTATACCCGAGAATAAGGTTCCTGCAATAGGATTTTCCTACACGGCCGCGCTGGTACTGGAAACGCTGTAGGAGACTGACGGACATGACCCGGACCGACATTGAAGAGATGCTGACGAACCTGGCCGCGACCACGCGCTATCTGCAGGACAGCGGCCGCCTGATGCGCGTGGCGGCCGAGCACATGGTGACCGTCGCGGATCATCTGCAGGAAATTAGCGCGCGCACGGAGGCCGCGATTACGGCCGGCCTCACCCACTTGCACGGTGACGACGAGGCCAATGGGGATCTTTAAGCGTCCGGACTCGAAGTACTGGTGGCTCTTCCTCGAGACCACGCGCCAGAAGGAACGCACCGACATCCTAATCGGCGAGACCATCGCGCAGCGCCAGGATGCCAAGCGCCTGGCGAATGAGGCGTACCAACGGCGCATGCTCGAGATCGCCGACAAGAAGATCAAGCGGCTGCCCGACGACAAGCCGCAGCTCCGGTTCCGTGAGTATGCCGAGACGTACGCCACCGACGTGATTGCGTTCCGCCGCGGCGCCAGGCGCGAGCGCGAGATGCTGAAGCCGTTGCTGCTGTTCTTCGGGGCGGACCTCCTGTCGAAAGTCGATGCGGACCGCGTCCGTGCGTATATCGCTGCGCGCAGTGCGACGGTGCAGCCGCGCACGGTGAATCGCGAGGTCGACCTCCTCAAGGGCATGCTGCGCGACGCCGTGCCGAAGTACCTGACCGTATCGCCCATCGTCAACATGAAGCGGTTGAAGCCGGCGCCCGTCAAGCGACGCCTCCTACTGCGGGGCGAGGAGAAGCGCCTGCTCGCCGTCTGTGAAGACGACCAGGACCGCGCGCTGATCGTGCTTGGCATCGACACCATGATTCGCCTCGGCGATCTCCTCGACCTCGAGCGGGGCGAGCGGGACGGCTCGTGGCTCCGCGTCAAGCACGCCAAGAACGGCAGCGACTACGAGGCCGCCTTGTCGCCGCGCGCCTTGACGCTCTTGAAGAAACTGGAAGCGGCGACCGATGCCGCGTTCTACTTCGCGAAATTCAGAGTGGCGCGGGACGAGCGCGACTGGCTAGGCTCGGTCCGGCAGCGGTTCGAGTATCTCTGCAAGAAGGCGGGCCTCGCCTACGGCCGTCGGCGGGGCGGCCTCACGTTTCACTGGGCGACGCGGAAGACCGGCGCGACCCGGTACCTCATCGACAAGAAGAAACCGTTACCGGCGGTGCAGGCACAGGGGAATTGGAAGCACCCGGAAATGCTCCTGCGCATCTATGCCGAGGCGCGGCGCGAGGATCAGTTGCAGATGGTGGGGGCCTCTCGCCGGAGGAAAAGGGCCTCATGAAACCGGGCCTCCATTCCCGCTCCGTTCCCGCACTTTCACAACAGACAGAAAACATTAGTGAAAACGCACATATATGTGCGTTCGCAACGCGGAGGTCACGAGTTCGAGCCTCGTGCCGTCCACCACTTCAAACGCTAAATAAACCAATGAATCCGGGCTTGGATTCGCATTCCGACGCGACAAGCGATCCGTTGCGTTTGTGCGCTCTGTGTGCTCATTTGGTGCCTTTTTGCGGTTTCCATTCCCGGTACGTTCCCGGAGATTTCCGCTAGGCTGTCCCCCGCTTATGTCCACCGCCGAAGAACGCATCCGCATCGGCCGTCGTTTGAAGCGTCGACGCCAGGATCAGGGCCTCGGGCAAAAAGCCATCGCCAAGAAAGCCGGCGTCGCGATCGGGACCGTGCAGGCGATCGAATGCGGCAAGCGCAAAGTGCTCATGGACAACATCGAGAAGTACGCGGTGGCGGTGGGCACGACGCTGCAGGACATCCTGCTGCCTGAGACCGTCGCGCCCGCGACCATGAGCATTCTTGTCTCTCGGCAGACGGCCGCGTCAGTCGTGACCGTGCTCGGCCGCACCATTGACGCCGTCGCGGCGGAGATCGCGCACGATCTGTTGCGCAATCCCAAGTTTCATGCCGAGCTCGAGCAGTTGGTGCGCGCGGCGTTTCAGCAGGCGCTCAAACCCGCGCAGGATGAACCATGACGTCACGGCAAGCCGGCGAGCGAGGCGGCGATCTTGATGGCGAGGTCCTGGACGAGCGCGAACGGCAGCGACAGGCCGCGGTCCTTGAGTTCGGACTTCACCTTGAGCCAGACGCGATCATTGCGCGCCGCCGCGAGAAATTCATGGCCGTGCCAGGTGATGGCGCCGGGCAGCGCGAGCGGGCTGCGGTCGCCCTGGCTGCTGATCTCGTCGGCGGTGATCAGGCGGCCCTGCGCCATGAGCCAGCAGTGATGGCCGATGACGTCCTGGTCGTAGCCGGGGACGGTGAAGGGGGACGGCGCGTAGCCGAAGGGGTGTGCCTCCATGGCCAAGAGGATCGCGCGCACGAGCTCCAGGTCGCGCTTCATGTCGTGTCGGGGGGATGGTAGCGCATGCCGGACCTGCTACCGACCCACCACTGCTTCGACGACGCGATCGACTACCTCGTCGAACGTGTGAAACGTCACCCGAAGCTGGCGCGCCGCCGGACGCTCATCCTCGTGCACGGGATCGCACACAGCGACGCCGGCGAAGCGTACGCGCATGGGTGGGTCGAGGAAGGCGGGAAGTGCTGGGACGCGGCGCTGCTCGACGGGGCGCGGGTCTGGTACAGCGTCACCCGCGACGAGTACTACGCGGCTCGCCAGATCACCGAGACCAGCCGGTACACCATTCGCGAGGCGCTCGCCGAGAATTTGCGCACACACTCCTATGGACCGTGGGAGCCGCGGTATCGGGGGCTCTGCGGGAAGGGCGATCGGACCTTCGGGTCGATTGCCGCCGACGCGACGAACGCGATCGTCACCTCGTGGGACGGCGAGGTCTGACATGCCGACGTCGTCGAACCTGCTCTGCGGCTGCGGGCGCTTCATGTCGGTGAAGAAGAACAGCGTCACGGTCGAGGAGCTGCTCGAGGACGGCCGCCCGTACAAGCTCTGGGACGCCGACCTCTGGGAATGCGTGGAGTGC
>DATFEI010000073.1:0-4196 GCA_035251315.1 Burkholderiales bacterium
CCACGTAATAGGGCTTGTGGACCACCACCGTGCGGTGGGGAGGACCATAGCCGTGGCCATAAGCGTGGCCGCGTCCGTTTCCATGGCCGCGGTCGGCGAGAGCCGGCGCCGAAACCGCGAGTGCAGCAGCAAGGACGGCAAGCTTCTTCAACATCTCGGGCCTCCTTTCAAGTTGAGTGCCACTGCATTTCACGCGCCCAGGCGTCGAAAGCAAACCGATAAAGTGCAACATGTGTAACAGCCTGTTACCTTGGCGACCTGCGAGGAGACCTATGTCACGACTCATCCCTGTTCTGCTTGCCAGCCTGTTCGCTGCCACGGCGTTTGCCCAGCAATACCCGTCGAAGCCCATCACGATGATCGTGCCCTTCCCGCCGGGCGGGGTCGCCGACATCGTCGGCCGGCCGCTCGCCGCGCAGATGGAGAAGTCGTTGAAGCAGCCGGTCGTGGTCACGAACCGCACCGGCGCCGGCGGCGCGGTCGGCATGGCGGCGGTGGCGAAGAGCGCGCCCGACGGCTACACCATCCTCATGGGGCTCTCCTCGATCTCGATCTTCCCGGTGTCGGACCGCATCATGGGACGCACGCCGGCGTATGAGATGAAGGACTTCGCGCCGATCGCGCTCATTACGGCCGACCCCACCGTGCTCGTCGTAGGCGCGGACAGCCCGTGGAAAACGCTGCAGGAGTTCGTCGCGAGCGCGAAAGCGTACCCCGGGAAAATCAATTACTCGTCCTCGGGTGTGTACGGGACGCTGCACGTTGCGATGGAGATCTTCGCCCACGCCGCAGGCATCAAGCTCTTCCACGTGCCCTATCAGGGCGGCGGGCCGGCCGTGACCGCGCTCCTCGGCGGCCAGGTGCATGCGCTCGCCTCGGGCCCGGCCGCCGCGATCGGCCAGATCAAGGCCGGCAAAATGCGCGCGCTCGCGAGCTGGAGCACCGAGCGGCTGCCGCTCCTGCCCGAGATTCCCACCTTCAAGGAGCTCGGCTACGACGCCGAGTTCTACATCTGGTCGGGCGTGTTCGCGCCGGCCGCGACGCCGGCGCCGGTGATCGACCGGCTGCGCATCGCGGTGCGCGAAGCGGCCACCTCGGCCGAATTCAAGTCGACAATGGAGAAGGTCTCCACCCCGGTCAGCTACCTCGACGCGCCGGCGTTCCGCAGCTACTGGGAGCGCGACGCCGCGCGCCTCAAAGCAGCGCTGGAGAAAATCGGAAGAGTCGAGGATAAGTAGTTACTTCCGACGCTTCTTCTTGATCCGCGCCAGCTTCTGGAGCAGCGCCCGCGGGCGGCGGTACTGAAGGAGCGCGCTCGCGCGCCGCTCGAACGGATCCCGGCGCGTCACCGCGGGAAGGTGCCGGCCGTCGATGAGCTTGAAATGCTTCAGGCGATCGAGCTCTTCGGCGACGAACCAGGCGTGCTTTTCGCCGGTCACCCAGATCTCCGGCTCGACGCGTCGCAGGTCGAAAGGCACCGAGTACTCGCGCAGCGTCTTGTGGTCGCGGCGGTTGGTGTACTCGTGAAAATAGGACATCGCGAGCTCGCGCAGGCTGCCGTACACCGGGTCGCGCCAGCGCAGCCCGATGCCGTTGGTCTTGGAGATCGCGCCCCAGCGCCCGTGCCGGCGAAAGAGCGCCACCACGTGGTCGAAGTCGCGCACCGCGCGCATGTCCATGACAAGCGGCGGCTCGCCGTGCACCCAGAGCGCGCACGCCGCGAGCATCGCGCCCTCAATGCAGTGCGCGGCGCGGTGGCGTAGAACGTGGCGTACCGGGCGGCAGGTGTCCCCGGCAAGCTCGAAGTTCTGCCTCAGGCTATAGAGAAAGGTCTGGATCTTTTGCGGCGTGTCCAGGCGCTCGAGCGCGGCGAACTCGGCGGGGGTCAGCCCCAGGTCCTCCCGGCGGGCATAGCGCTTCCTCGGCATGGCCGGTTCAAAATACAAAAAAAAAGCCTCCCGGGCCATCAGGATTCCTTCCATGGGGAGGGGGAGGAGGGGGGAACCCTGTTTTTACAGCCGGGAGGCTACGTCTCTTGACGTTGAGAAGACTATGAGCGGGAAGGATTTCCGGGTTATTTCGCCGGATCCCGCTATTGTTACAACAGTAACGCGCCCTCTTCGTCCAACAGCACCCGCACCCGCTCGCCGGGCTCGTAGCGCCGCGGGCCTTCGTGCGTGACGGTGACCGAACTACCGTCCTTGAGTCGCACCTCGACCTGCCAGGCGACTTCGGGCACGAGCGGATGCTCGTAATACCTCGCCAAATCCTCGCCCTCGGCCTCCGAGGGCTCTATGGCGACTACGCTCACTACGGTCCCGGGTAGCGTCGGCTCCTGCAGCTGGCAGCCGGCGAGGGCGAGCAACACTGCGAGGGCGATCGATCTCATAGCGGGTAGTAGTGGTCGTTACTGTAGGTCTTCGGGTAGGGGGATGGGTTCTGCGGGTTCTGCTGTTCAACGGCGCTCGCGCCGCCAGAGGCACCGTCTTTCAAATGCGCACAACCAGCAATCGCGACAGCTGCCAGAGCGAGAGTAAGGATTAGACGTTTCATCTTCATCTTCCTTCAGTGAGAAGTGGGTCTCCTGCAGGCAAGAGTCTCGCGGTGGGTGGTTGCGCGGCCGTTACGGCGCCGGTGACTGCAATTACGCCTGCAATGCCGCCCGCCGCGGATTGCGGGAATATTTCCTAATATTTCCTAGCGCGCGAAGGAAATCGCGGCGTCGCTGATCGCCTCGACGAGGGCGAGCCCTGGCCGTCGCAGCTTCAGGCTCTGGCCCGGGCGCAGTAGCACGTCCCGCGGGTTCGCCTCCTCGGTGATCCACACCGAGCCGGCGTGCGCGGTAACCGTGCTACCCGCGCCACCCAGGATCCGCAGCAACTTGCCTTGTGGCAGGTCGATCTTCATCGCGGCTCCCTTCGATTTGGGCGCGGCCGTGGAGGATGGCAACAATCGCCTCGGCGCCGAGCGGCACGCCGTCGTAGGGGTCGCGGGTTGCTTCGGCAGTAAGCGTGGGCTGGAACATGACGCCAGCTTGCGCCGTCCATGCTTCGCGCCGGTTTCTCTAGGGCCTCGGATCGTTTCACCTGAAACGCACGGCACGTCCTCTAAGCTAGCTTGCCTTCATGAGCTACGCGAAAGTCGCGCTCGCCCTGGTGGTGCTGGCAGTCGCACCGCGGCCCGCCCTGGCGGAGAGCTGGCGCCCCTTCGGTTCAGCTGCGCCGTGGACGCAAGGCAACGCCGACCTGGAAGCCGGCGGGGACTTCCGTGCCTCCGGGCTGATTCTGCGCGCCGGCGTTTCGGGGCCGGTGGGTAGCGGTCACCAGGCCGGCGTCACGCTGAACTACGACTTCACTGATTACCGGTTTTCCTCGCCCGCGGCATTCGGCGGCGTCGCCCCCTGGGACGACGTCCACCGCATCGGCGTCTCGACGCCGCTTGTCATTCGCGGATCGGGCGGTTGGGGCTTCGTCGTGACACCCTCGCTTGACTACTTCATGGAAGAGGGAGCGCGCTCCAGCGAGGCGATGAGCTACGGCGCCGTGCTCGCAGCGTCGAAGCGCTTCGACGCGGACCGGCAGCTCGGCTTCGGCTTCGGCGTCTTCGACCAGCTCGAAGACGTGAAGTTGTTTCCGTTCATCGTGGTGGACTGGAAGCTCGGCGAGCGATGGCGGCTCGCGAACCCGCTTCCCGCAGGACCGACCGGTGGCGGCGGGCTCGAGCTTACGTATCGCTTCGACAGTGGCTGGACGCTCGGCGGCGGGGCCGCCTACCGCTCGGTGCGCTTTCGCCTGAGCGAGGATGGCGCTGTGCCGAACGGAATCGGCGAGACGCGCAGCGTCGCCACCTTCCTGCATGCTGCCCGCGACCTCGGCACGAATTCGCGGCTCGGGCTCTACGCAGGCGCGCTCCTCGCAGGCGAGCTGCGCGTCGAAAACGGAAGCGGCCAGGAGCTTGCGCGGCAGGATTTCGATCCCGCGCCTTTCTTCGGCGCGGCGTTTACTGCACGCTTCTAGGAATTCGGGGTCAGGGTCGCAATTCGTTTTCACGTACGCAAAAACGAATTGCGACCCTGAAAATCATTAGCCGGCCTCCCACCGCCTGTTGAGGGCGGTGGGGTTACAGTGAGTTTGCGAACTTACTTAACCCAAAGAGGAGGCCGGAATGAGATGGTATAGCGGGATCGATCTGCACTC
>DATFEI010000074.1:0-5807 GCA_035251315.1 Burkholderiales bacterium
CGCGGGCGCTGTCCCGGCACCTGCGCCCGGTGCTCGAGCGCTCGCGCGCCCGTCTGGTGGTCGCGGTCGAGGGCCGCGCCGGCGCCGAGCTCGAGCGGCTGTCGCACGCCCTGGCGCGCTACGGCGACCGTGCCGGTATCGTCCTCGGCCGGGGAGTGAACGAGCTGCTGCGCATGGCTTGATCCAGATCAAGCAAAACCCCCGCGGCGGGCCTACAGTGAGCCGCCCAACAACAACATCAAGGGGGAAGTCAGATGGAGACCACTATATGTAGTATGGTTCTGAAGCGCGACGGGCGCCCGGCGGCGTTTGACGCCGGCAAGATCCGCTCCGCGATCGCGCGCGCCGGCGCAGCCACCGGCGAGCTCGGCGAAGAGGTTGCCGCGCGCCTCGCGGCGCAAGTGGTGGAGCTGCTCGCGGGCAAAGCACCCTCGATCGAGCAGATCCAGGACCTGGTCGAGCGAGCCTTGATCGCCGCCGGCTACCTCACCACGGCGCGCGCCTACATCGTGTACCGCGAGAGCCACAAGCGCCTGCGCGACGACCGCCGCGCGATGGTGGACGTCGCTGCGTCGATGACCGAGTACCTCGAGCGCCAGGACTGGCGCGTGAACGCCAACGCGAACCAGGGCTACTCGCTCGGCGGCCTCGTCCTGAACGTGGCCGGCAAGGTGACCGCGAACTACTGGCTGTCGCACGTCTATCCGCCCGAAGTCGGGCGCGCGCACCGCGAAGGCGACCTCCACATCCACGACCTCGACATGCTCTCGGGCTACTGCGCCGGGTGGTCGCTGCGCACGCTACTTGCCGAGGGGCTGAACGGCGTGCCGGGCAAGGTCGAGGCCGCGCCGCCGAAGCACCTCTCGAGCGCGGTCGGGCAGATCGTCAACTTCCTCGGCACGCTGCAGAACGAATGGGCCGGGGCGCAGGCGTTCAGCTCGTTCGACACCTACATGGCGCCCTTCGTGCGCAAAGATCGCCTCTCCTACGCCGAGGTGAGGCAGTCGATCCAGGAGCTGGTGTACAACCTGAACGTGCCCTCCCGCTGGGGCACGCAGACCCCCTTCACCAACCTCACTTTCGACTGGACCTGTCCCGAGGACCTGAAGGGCCAGCTGCCGGTCATCGGCGGCGAGGAGATGCCGTTCACCTACGGCAGCCTCGCGCCGGAGATGGCGCTCATCAACCGCGCCTACATCGAGGTGATGACCGCCGGCGACGCCAAGGGGCGCGTGTTCACCTTCCCGATCCCGACCTACAACATCACCAAGGACTTCGACTGGGACGGACCGAACACGCAGGCGCTTTTCGCCATGACGGCGAAGTACGGCCTGCCCTACTTCCAGAACTTCGTGAATTCCGACCTGCAGCCGAACATGGTGCGCTCAATGTGCTGCCGCCTGCAGCTCGACCTGCGCGAGCTGCTGAAGCGCGGCAACGGCCTGTTCGGCTCGGCCGAGCAGACCGGATCGCTCGGCGTGGTCACTTTGAATTGCGCTCGCCTGGGGTTCCTTTACAAGGAGGAACAAACCCTTCTCGGGCGCGTAGACGAGCTGCTCGATCTGGCTCGCAGCAGCCTTGAAATCAAGCGCAAGGCGATACAGCGCCACATGGACGACGGGCTGTTCCCGTACACGAAGCGCTACCTCGGCACGCTGCGCAACCACTTCTCGACCATCGGCGTCAACGGCCTGAACGAGATGATCCGCAACTTCACCGGCGACGAACACGACCTCACGAGCCAGTGGGGGCACCGCTTCGCTTGTCGCCTCCTCGACCACGTACGCGCGCGCATCGTGCGCTTCCAGGAGGAGACCGGGCATCTCTACAACCTCGAGGCGACGCCCGCCGAGGGCACCACCTACCGCTTCGCCAGGGAGGACCGCAAGCGCTATCCCGGCATCCTCCAGGCGGGCACGGCGGACATGCCCTACTACACCAACTCCTCGCAGCTCCCGGTCGGCTTCACCAACGACCCGTTCGAGGCCCTCGAGCGCCAGGAGGAGCTGCAGGCGAAGTACACCGGCGGCACGGTGCTCCACCTCTACATGAGCGAGCGCCTTAGCTCGCCCGAGGCCTGCAAGCGCCTCGTGCGCCGCGCGCTCGAGCGCTTCCGGCTGCCCTACATCACGGTAACGCCGACCTTCTCGATCTGTCCGAGCCACGGCTACCTCCCGGGCGAGCACGAATCCTGCCCGCAATGCGCCGCCGCGTGCGAGATCTGGACGCGCGTCATGGGCTACCACCGCCCGGTGTCGTCGTTCAACAAGGGCAAGCAGGGCGAGTTTCACGAAAGAGTGTTTTTCGAAGAACAAAAAACATGCTGCGCGTCGGCGGCCTGACCCCGCTTTCGGCAAGCGACTATCCCGATCGCCTGGCGGCAGTGGTGTTCTGCCAGGGCTGCGCCTGGCGCTGCACTTACTGCCACAACCCGCACCTGCTCTCGACAAGAGGAGACGCGGAGATTCCATGGCCCCGAGTGCTGAGGTTTCTCGAAAAGAGAAGAGGACTGCTCGACGCTGTGGTGTTCAGCGGAGGCGAGCCGACGCTGCAACCATCACTGAAAGACGCCATCCAGGCCGTAAAGCAGATGGGTTATCTGATGGGCCTGCACACCGCGGGAATCGTGCCGCGTATGCTGGAACGGGTACTGCCGCTCGTCGACTGGGTCGGCATGGACTTGAAGTCGGATTTCGAGCGGCATGAGTGCGTTACTCAAGTACCTGGAAGCGGCGAGCGCGCCAGGCGAAGCATGGAGCTGATTCGCACCAGCGGCGTCGCCTGCCGCTTCCATACCGTTGCCCTACAGGGCCGGGACAGCTTCCTTCAAGATGCGCTCGACGTGCTCGCCGACCAGGATCGCGGCCGGATATAGCACCTGCTCCTCGGTCTGCGCGTGCAGCACGAGGGCATCGGCAAAGCGCTCGTACTCGGCAAGCTCCGCACCGCGCGCCGCGGCACGAAGCTTCTCGAGCGCTGCGACGATGCGCTCGTGCTCGGCGAGCATCGCGGGAAGCTCGGCCCTGAGCCGCCGCGTTAGCGGCAGCACCTCGGCCATCTGAGGCGTCACGCCGCGCAGCGCGATGTCGGCAAGCAGCGCGATCGGCGGCAGCGCGAACTCCTCTTCCCGCACGAAATGCGGGTGCAGCAGCTGCGCCACCTCTCGCGCCGCTTCGCCTACGGCGCCGGGCTCCTTCGTCGCCTTGACCAGCGTCGCGTGCAGCTCTTGGTGCTCGATCTGCAGGGGCTTGGGGATCTCGAGTTTCATGATCGTCCTCTCAGTGAGTGTGCGCAGGCGCGGCCGGAGACTTCTGCACATGCTCGGGCGCCAGGGTTTCGGCGGCGTCATAGAGCCGCTCCGCGTAGTGCACGAATTCCACATACGCGCTGGTGTAGGCGCGCCCGGCCTCGACGTCGTTCGGGTTGTATTTCTTCTTCGCCATCGTCGGCTCGAAGTGGCCATGCAGGCCCTTCTCGGCGCGCGCGAAGATCAGCTTGGCGAGGCCCTGGAGGTTGCCGGTTTCGATCGCCTTGTCAGCCGCGGCGACCGGCGGCTCCACCATTCCCGCGGGCTTGAGCCCGGTATAAGCGGCGCCCTCGCCGGCGCGGTGAACGCGCACCAGGGTCTCGAAGAAGTACATGTCGGCGAGCTCTGTTGCCTCGCCGCCCATCTTGCGCACGTTGCGCGCTTTCTGGAAGGCGTTGCGGATCTCGGCCTCGTCGTTCTTCTGCACCCAGACGAGCACCAGGTTCGGGTTGCCGGTATCGAGCGCCTTGCGCGCGGCCGACACCACGGGGCCGTCCAGCGTGTCGCAATGCGCCAGCGCTGGCGTGGTCCACGCCAGTGCCGCTGCCGTGGAAAATGCCGCTATCAATGCTTTCATGCTGGTTCTCCTTGAGGTCCTAAAAACCGCGATGCACATTGGAATGAACCGGGCCGGTACGCGTTCAAGCCGGGTGCGAAAATCTTGACCGTTGCCAAGGTTTCGACCATGCGCCGGCCGCCCGATATCAAGTCTTTCCTCGCGCATCTGCCGCTGTTCGAGGGCTTGAAGCCCGACGAGCTCGAGCGCCTCGCATCCGGGAGCACGCTGCGCAGGCTGCGCCGCGGCGAGATGCTGTTCCGGCAAGGCGAGCCTTCGACCGGATTTCATGCCGTGGTGCACGGCCGGATCACGCTCGCGGCGCGCTCGCCACAGGGCCGCGAGCGGGTCAGCGCCGTGGTCGAAGCAGGCGGCAGCTTCGGCGAGGCGATCATGTTCCTCGAGAAGCCGTACATCGTCAGCGCGAAGGCGTTGAGCGACGCCCTGGTTCTGCACGTCGCCAAGGAGACCGTGTTCGCCGAGCTGGCGCGCAATCCCGGCTTCGGCCGGCGCGTGATCGCGTCGCTTTCGGCGAAGCTCCACGCGAGCGTGCGCGAGCTGGACATGTACGCGCTCGGCTCCGGCGGCCGGCGATTCGCCGCCTGGCTGCTGCGAGCCGTTCCTGCTGAGGAGCGCGGCGCCGTCGCCCTGACGCTCCCGGCATCCAAAAGGGCCGTCGCGTCCCAGCTCAACCTGAGCGCCGAGCACCTGTCGCGCATCCTGCGCGAGCTGACGCGCCAAGGCCTGGTCGAGGTGCGCGGGCGCAAGCTCGGCATTCCGGACGCGGGCCGGCTGCGTGAATGGCTGAACGGCCTACGTCGCCCGATCTGAGGGCTGCGCCATGGGTGCAGGACGGGATCCCCTGAAAGCGGTGGGAAAATACGATATCGCCAACAAGGTCAGCGCTCCGAAGGCACGAGCCCCCGAGATGCCGAAGCGGCCCCCGCAGATCAAGACCCAGGCATTCCTCGCCAACCTGCCGATCTTTTCGGAGATGGGTCCGGCCGAGCTCGACCGAATCGCCGCGGCCACGGTGCCGCTCTACTTCGAGAAGGGCCAGTCAATCGTGCAATGCGGCGATCCGTGCACCGGGTTTCACGTCGTGGTCTACGGGCAGGTGAAGCTCGCCTTCACCTCGCCGCAGGGCGTGGAGAAGGTGGTGGAGATCGTCCGCCCGGGGCAGAGCTTCGGCGAGGCGCTGATGTTCCTCGACAAGCCCTATATCGTGTTCGCGCAAGCGCTCGCCGACTCTATGCTGCTGCACGTCGCCCGGCACGCGGTATTCGAAGAGCTCGGTCCGAGCGGCTTCGCGCGGCGCATGATCGCCGGCCTGGCGCAACGGCTGCACGGCCTGGTACGCGACGTCGAGGCCTACACGCTGCGCTCGGGCCAGGAACGCGTCATCGGCTATCTCCTCGCCGAGCTGCCCGAAGGCGCGACGAGCGGCCCAGCTGAAGTTCGCCTCACCCCCGGCAAGAGCGTGCTCGCGTCACGCCTCAACATGACGCCCGAGCACTTCTCGCGCATCCTGCACGACCTCGCCGAGGCGGGGCTGATCGAGGTGAACGGCCGCTCGATCCGGGTCCCCGACGTCGCGCGCCTGCGCGGCTAGGATTCAGCCCGGCTGGCCATCGAGGCGGGGGCGCGAAAGGATCGGGATGTAGGCGAGCGTGAAGATCGCGAACGCCGCACCCCACAGCGCGCCCGAGACAATGATCAGCGTTAGGTAGGCCTGAGGAAAGACTAAAGGCAGGAAAACCCGAACCGCGGCGGCGAGGTGCACGAGCACATATGACGCGGTCTCCCAAGGGCCCACCTTGAGCGGACGCGCGGTATGGCCGCGCGCCGTGCGCGTCATCATGCCGAGCGTGAGGCCGCCGATGACGCCGACCGTCAGCGCGTGCGTAGCGAGCCCCGCGGGGACGAGATCGAAACCCGCGAGGC
>DATFEI010000059.1:0-4605 GCA_035251315.1 Burkholderiales bacterium
CGAAAGCTTGCCGCGCGCGTCGCCCTGCAGGACCACGATTGCCTTGATGCGCTGTCCGACGGCCGGATCGGGTACGCCGATCACGCCGGCCGCCTTGACCTGCGGGTGCGCGTAGAGGACGTCCTCGACGTCCTTGGCGAAGATCGAGTAGCCCTTGTACTTGATGAGGTCCTTGGAGCGGTCGTAGAAGTGGAAGTAGCCTTCGTCGTCCATGCGTACCAGGTCGCCGGTGCGCATCCACCGTACGCCGCCCTTGTCGACAAAGGCGCGCGCGGTGTCCTCGGCGCGCTGCCAGTACCCTTGCATCACGTTCGGGCCGCAGAGCACCAGCTCGCCCGTCTCGTTCGCCGGCACGAATTCCAGGGACTCCGGGTCGATCACCGCCGCCTGCATGCTTGTGATCGGGCAGCCGAAAGACCCGGCCTTGGGCCGGTGCAGCGGGTTGATGTGGCTGGTGGCGCAGGTCTCCGAAAGCCCGTAGCCCTCGGTGATGGTGGACCCCGTGCGCCGCGTCCACCCTTGGGTGGTCGATTCGTGCAGCGTGTCCGCGCCGGAGACGATGAGCTTCAGGCGCCGCCAGTTCGCCTTATTGGTGTCCTTGTGGTCCTTCAAGTATTCGTACAGCGTGGGCACGCCGTAGAACACGGTGGCGCCGTAGCGCTCCATCGCGTCGAGAATGGCTTCGGTATCGGGGCTGGTGAAAAGCACCAGCAGGTGTCCCTGGCACAGCCCCTGAAGCATGATCACCACCTGTCCGTAGATGTGGAAGAACGGCAGGAAGGCGAGGATCACTTCTTTCCCCCGCTCGAAGACCGGGAAAGCGCTGTGGCCCATGGTTTGCGCGGCGACCAGGTTGTAGTGCGTGAGCATCACGCCCTTCGGGTTGCCGGTGGTGCCTCCGGTATACGGCAGGGCGGCCAGGTCTTTCTTCGGATCAATCGTCACCGCAGGCGGCTTGGGGGGGTATTTCTTGAGCAGATCCTGCAGCCAGTGCACCTTTCCGGCGACCTCGGCCTTCCTGCCGAAGAGGCGCTTGAGGGCCGGCAAGTATTCGTTGACATTGGTGACCACAACCAGGTCGAGCGCCGCGCCGCACTTGACCACTTTTTCGTGCAGGATGTCTTGGCAGATGATGGCGCGTGCGCCGCTGTCCTTGAGCTGATAGCCAACCTCGTGGCTGGTGTAGACCGGGCTGATCGGCGTGACGATCGCGCCGCACTTGAGTGCCGCGAAGTATGCAACGATGAACTGCGGGCTGTTGAGCAGATACAGCGCGACCCGGTCGCCTTTTTTTACGCCGAGGTCGGCAAGCGCGCATGCCAGGCGGTCGGTTGCCTCGCGCAGCTCGCGGTAGCTGATGGAGCGGCCGTAGAATACGACGGCCGGGCGCTCCGGGGCGCGCTCCGTCGCCTCGTCGAACACCTGCGCCACCGATTTCAGCGGAACTTCGACCGTGGGGGGCACTCCCTTCTGGTAGTGCGCCAGCCAGGGCTTCGCGAGATAGGTTTCGATTGCGGACATCGCTAGACGCCTCCCTCCTCCTCGCCGAAGATTCTATCCCTCGATGGATGAGATCGTCGCCCGCAGCCTGGCCAAGTGGCCCAATGTCCCCGCGGTATACGGCTGGCTCGAGCTCGATCGGCGCGGCAACTGGCTGATCAAAGGCGAGCGCATCGGCAACGCTCTCCTACGAGAGTTCATCGGGCGGAACTACGAGGCCGACGAGCGCGGGCGCTGGTTCTTCCAGAACGGGCCGCAACGGGTGTACGTGAGGCTTGCCTACACGCCGCTCGTTGTGCACTACGAGGGCGATCGGCTGTACGACCACTGCGGCCGGCCGTTTGTCTGCAGGAACGCGCTTCAGGACGACGAAGGCTCGGTGCTGCTCGAGGGGGAGCATGGAATCGCTTTGCTGGACGATCGCGACCTCGTCCGTTATGCGGATTCGGCGGAGGCGTTGCCGAGGATCCGGCGCTCGGAAGTCGAAACCCGCTTCAATTTCGTTTCGGACCCCGGAATCTGACCGTCCCAGTCGTTGCGCTGGGGTAGTTTCCTCTTTATAATCCGGCCTCTTTTTTGGGTCCGGGCGGCCTACGGGGAGCAGCGATCGGGGCCGCCTGTTTCGTTTCTGGAAACGCAAAAACATGCCCACGGTCAACCAGTTAGTGCGTGATGGGCGCGCCGCCAAGCGCGCCAAGTCGAAAGTCCCGGCGCTCGCCGGCTCGCCGCAGAAGCGGGGAGTCTGCACGCGGGTCTATACGACCACGCCAAAGAAGCCAAACTCCGCGCTGCGAAAGGTTGCGAAGGTCCGCCTCACGAACGGCTTCGAGGTGATCGGCTACATCGGCGGCGAGGGCCACAACCTTCAGGAGCACTCGGTGGTGCTGATCCGCGGCGGGCGCGTCAAGGACCTGCCGGGCGTGCGCTACCACATCGTGCGCGGCTCGCTCGACACGCAGGGAGTGAAGGACCGCAAGCAGGGCCGCTCCAAGTACGGCGCGAAGGCGCCGAAGTCGGCCTAGAGGGATTCAGATGCCGCGTCGCAGAGAAGTCCCCAAGCGTGAGATCCTGGCGGATCCGAAGTTCCATAACGTCGAAGTTGCCAAGTTCGTCAACGTGCTGATGACGCGCGGCAAGAAGTCGGTGGCCGAGCGCATCATCTACGGCGCGCTGGAGACCATCAAGTCGAAGTCGGGAAAGGATCCGATCGAGGTTTTCACGCAGGCGGTGCAGAACGTAAAGCCGGTCGTCGAAGTGAAGAGCCGCCGGGTGGGCGGCGCGAACTACCAGGTGCCGGTCGAGGTACGCCCGGTGCGGCGCGTGGCGCTCGCGATGCGCTGGATCCGCGAGGCGGCGCAGAAGCGGGGCGAGAAGTCAATGACGGTTCGCCTTGCCGGCGAGTTGCAGGAAGCGGCCGAGGGCCGCGGCGGTGCGATGAAGAAGCGCGAGGAGGTCCATCGTATGGCCGAGGCGAACAAGGCTTTCTCGCACTATAGGTTCTAAAGGCGCAACTTCAGGTTCTAAATGGCCGTGGCCCGCAAGACTCCAATCGAACGCTACCGGAACATCGGCATCTCGGCGCACATCGACGCCGGGAAGACGACCACGACCGAGCGCATCCTGTTCTATACGGGCGTCAACCACAAGCTCGGCGAGGTGCACGACGGCGCTGCCACCATGGACTGGATGGAGCAGGAGCAGGAACGCGGCATCACGATCACGTCGGCCGCGACCACGTGCTTCTGGAAGGGAATGGATCTTTCCTATCCCGAGCACCGGATCAACATCATCGACACGCCTGGTCACGTCGATTTCACGATCGAGGTGGAGCGCTCGCTACGCGTGCTCGACGGCGCGTGCATGGTGTACGACGCGGTCGCCGGTGTGCAGCCGCAGTCCGAGACGGTGTGGCGCCAGGCCAACAAGTACCGCGTGCCGCGGCTCGCCTTCATCAACAAGATGGACCGGGTCGGCGCGACCTTCTTCAAGTCCTACGAGCACATTCGCGCCCGCCTGAAGGGCAACCCGGTCCCAATCCAGCTTCCGATCGGCGCCGAAGAAAAGTTCGCCGGGGTAATCGACCTCGTCAACATGCAGGCGATCTACTGGGACGACGCCACGCAGGGCATGAAATTCGAGAGGAAGCCCATCCCGGCCGAGCTGGCCGCCGAAGCCAAGGAGTGGCGCGATAAGATGGTCGAGGCTGCGGCCGAGGCGAACGAAGAGCTGATGAACAAGTACCTCGAGTCGGGCGAGCTCTCGGTCGAGGAAATCAAGAAAGGCATCCGCATCCGCACGATCAACAACGAGATCGTGCCGATGCTGTGCGGCTCGGCGTTCAAGAACAAGGGCGTGCAGGCAATGCTCGACGCCGTCATCGATTATCTGCCCTCGCCGATTGATGTGCCGCCGGTCAAGGGGGAGAACCAGAAAGGCGAGCCCGAATTCCGCAGGCCCGGCGACGACGAGCCGTTCGCCGCGCTCGCGTTCAAGATCATGACCGACCCGTTCGTCGGCCAGCTCACGTTCATCCGCGTGTATTCGGGCGTGCTCACTTCCGGCGATACCGTCTACACCTCGATGAAGGGCAAGAAGGAACGCATCGGGCGGCTGCTGCAGATGCACGCCAACGAGCGCGAGGAGATCAAGGAAGTGCGTGCCGGCGACATCGCCGCGGTGGTCGGGCTGAAGGAGGTCGTGACCGGGGAGACGATCTCGGACGTGAAGAACGTGATCACCCTCGAGCGCATGGAGTTCCCCGAGCCGGTGATCGCGCAGGCCGTTGAGCCGAAGACCAAGGTCGATCAGGAAAAGATGGGGATAGCCCTGAACCGGCTGGCTCAAGAAGACCCCTCGTTCCGAGTCCGCACCGACGAGGAATCGGGGCAGACGATCATCTCGGGCATGGGGGAGCTGCATCTCGAGATCATCGTCGACCGCATGAAGCGCGAGTTCGGCGTCGACGCTTCGGTCGGCAAGCCGCAGGTCGCCTACCGCGAAACCTTCAGGAAGGTCGTCGAGTCCGAGGGCAAGTTCGTCAAGCAGTCGGGCGGGCGCGGCCAATACGGCCACGTCTGGCTCAAGCTCGAGCCGCAGGCGCCGGGC
>DATFEI010000290.1:0-31494 GCA_035251315.1 Burkholderiales bacterium
CTGTCCCAGCCGAGAAAGCATCGCCGCGATGCCGTAGTGCGCCGCGTCCGTTACGGCGTATTCAACCGGCAGCGCGAGCGAGGCCAGAACCGGCGCGTTGGCGGGCAGCATCGGAGCAGCCATGGGGGCGTCGGAAGCCTGCCACGCGATCGCCTGGTCTTCGCGCGGGTGCGGGTCGTTGCGCCAATCAAAAACTCGGAAGAAGTTCAGGCGCACCGTACCGTGAGGATAGGTATATACGCGTGTGATCCACGGGTACGCCGGCCCGATGTCGATGCCGAGCTCCTCGTGCAGCTCGCGGGCGAGCGCCCGGTGCGACGGCTCGCCGTGCTCCACCTTGCCGCCGGGAAATTCCCAATATCCCGCGTAGACCTTGCCCGGCGGACGCTGCGCGAGCAGGAAAGCGCCGTCGGGGCGCTGGATCACCGCCGCCGCTACCTCGATCACGGGCCTTTCTTACCTTTTCCTGGCGTGCCTGCCGGCCCAGTCTCGGGCGAACTGGTAAGCGACACGACCGCTGCGCGAGCCTCTTTGCAGCGCCCACTGCAGCGCCTCCTCTTTTACTTTTTCATTCGATGAGGAGTCGAATGCCTTGAGCCACTGGCCAACGATCTCGAGATACTCGTCCTGGTCGAAGGGATAGAAGGTCACCCACAGGCCGAAGCGTTCGGAAAGCGAGATCTTCTCCTCCACGGTCTCGCCGGGATGGATCTCGTCGCCAAGGTACTTGGTCTCGAGGTTCTCGGCCATGTACTCGGGCATCAGGTGGCGGCGGTTGGAAGTCGCGTAGATGAGAAGGTTCTCGGAGGTGGTCGATATCGAGCCGTCGAGCGCCACCTTGAGCGCGATGTACCCTTCCTCGGCGCCGTGGAAAGAAAGATCGTCGCAGAAGAGGATGAATCGCTCGGCGCGCGCGGCGACCTGGTCGACGATGGTCGGCAGATCGACGAGGTCGTTCTTCTCCACTTCGATCAACCTCAACCCCTGCCTGGCGTACTTGTTCAGCAGCCCCTTGACGATCGACGACTTGCCCGTGCCGCGCGCGCCGGTGAGCAGCACGTTGTTCGCCGGTCTTCCGTCGAGGAACTGGCGTGTGTTCTGCTCCACCCGCTCGATCTGCTTGTCGATGCCGCGCAGGTCGGAGAGCTTGATCCGGTGCACGTGCCGTACCGGCTGCAGCCAGCCTGCCGTGGCACCTCCGCCCCCCGTGCCGCGACGACCGCTGGAGCGCCAGCGGAACGCCACGCTCGCCTTCCATTCCGGCTCGGGAGGCGGCGGCGGCAGCAGCTGCTCCAGCTTCTCCAGGATTTTTTCTAGTTCTTTGCTCACGTGCGATATTCCGCGTTGATTTTCACGTAGTCGTAAGAGAAGTCGCAAGTCCACACCGTGGCGTCTGCCCTTCCGCGGTTCAGCACCGCGCGCACGAGGAATTCCGACTTCTTCATCGCCGCAGCGCCTTGCTCCTCGCGATATTCGGGATGGCGGCCGCCGCCGCTTGCCACCAGGACATCATCGAGGAACAGCTGCATCCGGCCCACGTCGACCCCGGTGTTGCCGATCGCGGCGAGGATGCGGCCGAGATTCGGGTCGGAGGCGAAGAACGCGGTTTTCACGAGCGGCGAATGCGCGATGGCGTAGGCCACCTTGCGGCACTCCTCCCGGCTGCGCCCGCCCTCGATACGCACGGTGACGAACTTGGTTGCGCCCTCCCCGTCGCGCACGATCGCCTGTGCGAGCCGTTCCGCAACGTCCGTAGTGGCGCCTTCGAGAACGGCGAGGTCCTTCCGTCCGGGCTCGGGGCCTTGGCCGGTGGCGGCGAGGATGAGCGAGTCGTTGGTCGAGGTGTCGCCGTCTACGCTGATGCAGTTGAACGACCGGTCCACGACGCGCTCGAGCAGCGCCTGGAGAGTCCTTCGCGCCACCTTCGCATCCGTGCCGATGAAGCCGAGCATCGTCGCCATGTCGGGGCGGATCATGCCCGCGCCCTTGGCGATCCCGGTTACGCTTGCTTCACCATTCGACAACTTCAGCTTCCGTGAAGCCGCTTTCGGCACCGTGTCGGTCGTCATGATGGCTTCGGCGGCCGAAAGCCAGTCGCTCTTCGCGAGCAGCGCTTTTGGCAGCGCGGCGACGATCCGCTCCGACGGAAGCGGCTCCATGATGACGCCGGTCGAGAACGGCAGCACCTGCTCCGGATTGCAGCCGATATGGCCCGCGAGCGCTTCGCACACCTCGCGGGCTCGCTTCAGGCCCTCCTCGCCCGTGCCTGCGTTGGCATTACCGGTGTTGACGACCAGCGCGCGCACCTCGTTGCGGATGTTCTCCCTGCACAGGACCACCGGGGCTGCGCAAAACCGGTTCTGCGTAAACACGCCCGCGACCGTACTGCCAACCGCGAGCCGCATCACCAGCACATCCTTGCGCCCCGGCTTCTTGATCCCGGCCATCGCAACGCCGAGCTCGATCCCGGGGACCGAAAGCAAGGCTTCCCCGCTAGGGGCTGCGAGATTCACCGCCACTCAAGAAAGCTTGCCGTGGCAGTGCTTGTACTTCTTCCCGGAGCCGCAGGGACACGGATCATTGCGCCCGACCTTCTGGCCGGCGCGCACCATGGGCTTTTTCTTGGTCACCGCTTCGGCGATCGCCACATCGCCGTTCGCGGCGTAATCCGGCTCGGCTTCCATGCCGCCGTGGGAGCTCGGGTGCACCGGCCGCACATTCTCGACGTGCGACTCCTCGTCGGGCTTGATGTCCTCCTGGGTGCGGATCTGCACCGCGGCGAGCGTCTTGGTGACCTCCAGCTTCACCGCCTCGATCATCGCACCGAAAAGCTCGAATGCTTCGCGCTTGTACTCCTGCTTCGGGTTCTTCTGCGCGTAGCCGCGCAGATGGATGCCCTGGCGCAGATGATCGAGCGCAGCGAGGTGCTCGCGCCAGTGCGCGTCGAGGATCTGCAGCATCACGTAGCGCTCATACTGGCGGAACGACGTCTCGGCGCCGGCCGGCACTTTGGCGCGATACGCCTCATCCGCCTTGGCAACGATGCGCTCGAGGAGCGCGTCGGGCTGCAGCTCGGGCTGCTCCTCGAGCCAGCGACGCAGCGGCAGCTCGAGCTGCAGCTCGGACTTGAGGCCGCTTTCCAGCCCCGCGATGTCCCATTGCTCCTCGACACTTTCCTCCGGCACGTACACGCGGAATAGATCGGTGATCACGCCCGCGCGCAGGTCGGCGATCCGCGGCGAAACGTCGTGCGACTCGAGCAGCTCGTTGCGCAGCGCGTAGATCGTTTTCCTCTGGTCGTTGGCGACGTCGTCGTACTCGAGTAGCTGCTTGCGGATGTCGAAGTTCCTCGCCTCGACCTTGCGCTGTGCGCTCTCGATGGAGCGGGTGACCATCGGGTGCTCGATCGCCTCGCCCTCGGGCATCTTCAGCATGACCATGATGCGGTTGATGCGCTCGCCGGCGAAGATCCTGAGCAGCGGGTCCTCGAGCGACATGTAGAACCGGGAGCTGCCCGGGTCGCCCTGGCGTCCGGAGCGGCCGCGCAGCTGGTTGTCGATGCGCCGCGACTCGTGGCGCTCGGTGCCGATGATGTGCAGGCCGCCCGACTTCACCACCTGGTCGTGCAGCGCCTGCCACTCACCGCGAAGCTGCTCGACTTTTTGTTGTTTCTGTTCAAGGCTTAGATTCACATCGGCTTCGACGAAATCGCATTGCTTCTCGACGTTGCCGCCGAGCACGATGTCGGTGCCGCGGCCGGCCATGTTGGTGGCGATGGTGACCATCTTCGGCCGCCCGGCCTGCGCCACGATCTCGGCCTCGCGCGCGTGCTGCTTGGCGTTCAGCACCTGGTGCGCGAGTTTTTCCTTCTGCAGCATGCTGGAGAGGAGCTCGGAGTTCTCGATCGAGGTGGTGCCCACGAGCACCGGCTGGCCGCGGTCATAGCAGTCGCGGATGTCCTTGATCACCGCGTGGTGCTTTTCCTTGGCGGTGCGGTACACCTGGTCCTGGCGGTCGGCGCGGATCATCTTCATGTGCGTCGGCACCACCACCGTCTCCAGGCCGTAGATCTGCTGGAACTCGTAGGCCTCGGTGTCGGCGGTGCCGGTCATGCCGGCGAGCTTGCCGTACATGCGGAAGTAGTTCTGGAAGGTGATCGAGGCGAGCGTCTGGTTCTCGTTCTGGATCGAGACCTTCTCCTTCGCCTCGACCGCCTGGTGCAGGCCGTCGGACCAGCGCCGCCCGACCATCAGCCGGCCGGTGAACTCGTCGACGATAATCACCTCGTCGTTCTGGACCACGTAATGCTGGTCGCGGTGGAAGAGATAGTGCGCGCGCAGCGCGGCGTAGAGCTGGTGCACCAGGTTTATGTAGGCGGGCTCGTAGAGGCTCGCGCCCTCGGGCAGCAGGCCCTTGCGGCTGAGGATCTCCTCGGCCTTCTGGTGGCCCGCCTCGGACAGCAGGATCTGGTGGTTTTTCTCGTCGACGTAAAAGTCGCCCGGCGGCTCGGGCTGGTCGGGCTTCTTCTCCTCCCTCTGCCGGGTGAGCAGCGGCGCGACCTCGTTCATGCGCAGGTAGATCTCGGTTCGGTCCTCCGCCTGGCCCGAGATGATGAGTGGCGTGCGCGCCTCGTCGATCAGGATCGAGTCCACCTCATCCACGATCGCATAGTGCAGGCCGCGCTGGAAGCGCTCCTCGACATGCAGCGCCATGTTGTCGCGCAGGTAGTCGAAGCCGAACTCGTTGTTGGTGCCGTAGGTAATGTCGGCGGCGTACGCGGCGCGCTTCTTCTCGGGCTCCATGTGCGGCAGGTTGACGCCGACGGTCAGGCCGAGAAAGCGGTAGATCTTGCCCATCCACTCGGCGTCGCGATTGGCGAGGTAGTCGTTCACCGTGACGATGTGCACCCCCTTGCCGGTCAGCGCATTCAGGTACGCCGGCAACGTGGCGGCGAGCGTCTTGCCCTCGCCGGTCTTCATCTCGGCGATCTTGCCGTTATGCAGCACCATGGCGCCGAGGAGCTGCACGTCGAAGTGCCGCATGCGCAGCGTCCGCTTGGACGCTTCGCGCACCACGGCGAAGGCCTCGGGCAGCAGCTCATCCAGCGAGGCGCCGCGGGCATGGCGCTCTTTCAGCTCGGTCGTTTTATCGCGAAGCTGCGCGTCGGAAAGCTTCTCGAGCGCCGGCTCGAGCGTATTGATGGCTTGCACGACATGCGAGTACTGCTTGAGAAGCCGCTGGTTGCGGCTGCCGAAGATGCGCGCCGGCAGGCGCCAGAGGGCCTCTAGGATCGAGCGCAGGAATTCCACGAATGGGCGGTGCGAAAACCGCCGATTCTACTGGAAAACCCTGCGTTTACTTGGCGGCGGCGACCTGCCTCGAAGTGACGAGGAACTTGGCCGGGTTCTGCGCCGCGCCGCGGAAGCGCACCTCGAAATGCAGGTGCGCCCCGGTCGAGCGGCCGGTGGAACCCACCTCGGCGATCTTGCGCCCGCGCTGCACGAGGTCGCCCTCGCGCACCAAGAGCTTCGAGCAATGGGCATAGCGCGTCACGAGGTCGTTGCCGTGGTCGATGTCCACCATGTACCCGTACTGCGGGTGGAACCCGGAGAAGATGACCACGCCCGCTGCGGCGGCGACAATTGGCGAGCCGTAGTCGGCGACGAAATCGATGCCTTCGTGCATCGCCCACTGGCCGTTGAAGGGGTCGATGCGCTTGCCGAAGCCCGACGGGTTGTAGGACGCCTTCACCGGTTTCATGGTCGGGATCATCTTCTTCTTCACCGCCTGCTCAAAGAGCTGCGCTTCCAGCACCCCGAGCATGTCGTTGCGGCTTTCCACCTGGCGCGCGAGCACTTGCAGCTTGTCGCTGAACTCGTCGAGCGAGAGATTCTGCGGCGGCATCTGCGTGGGCGCTGCACCGCCCAGCCCGGGAGCCTCGCCGATACGAAACTCCTGCGGCCGGATGCCGGCCAGGGCCGACAGGCGCTCGCCCAGCGCGTCCATGCGCGTGAGCTGGGCCTGCATCTCGCCGAGCTTCATGGCCATCGAGTTGAGGTTCTGCTGCACGAAAACGCGCTCGCGCTCGGCTTGAGCCTGCTGCGCGGCGGCGAGCAGCTCCTGCAGCACCGGCAGGCGCATCTCCGCAGCGTAGCGCAGCGTCACCCAATGAAGCGTTGCGGTGGCCCCGAGCAAGAGGAGCAGCGCGAGAAATGCCGTCCCCACCACGTGCGCGACCGACAGGTGAACTGATCTCGCCCTCGCCAGCCGGTCCGAGATCAGGATAATCTGCACGAGCACTCCCTCCCTGCCATTTATGCGTCCGCTCAAGCTCGACCGGATCCTCGCGGCCGAAGCCTCGCTGCAGCCGGTCCTCGCAAAGGCGCACGAGCTGCGTGCGCTCGCCGGGCTGCTTGACGGGTTCCTGCCGTCCGAGCTGGCACGCCAGACCCGAGTTGTCAGTTACCGGGACGGCGAGTTGATGCTTCTGGCGGCCTCCCCGGCCGCGGCGGCAAAGCTCCGGCTGCTCGCCCCGTCCCTGGCAAAATTCTTTTTAAAACAGCGCTTGCAGGTTAGTTCAGTTTCCACGAGGGTGCAACCAAACGTGTCACGCAAAAGCGTTGTTGCACCGCAGAAACTTGCCCACTTGTCCACGTCCGCCCTCGACAGCTTGAGCAGGCTGTATGGCTCGATGCGCAGCTCGCCGGCGCGCGAGGCGCTTCGCGTGCTGCTCGAGCGGCGCGGCCGCGCGATGCCCGCTAGTGGACCAGAGCCTCGCCGGCAAAGAGCAGCAGGATCGCCGCCAGCGCGAAAACCGCGTACCTGAACACGAGCCAGGCGATGCGCCGCCAGCGCGGGTCGCCGGTGAGCAGCCACGCGAGCACGGCGAACCCGAGCACCACCGCGACCACGACGACCGCGATCCGCAGGACTGCGAACACCTAGCCCAGCTGGGTCGAGAAACGAGTGATGCCCGCCGGCGCTTCCTCGGCGCGTTCGAATACCACGGTCTCAAGCGCCCCGGCCTCGGCCAGCGCGGCGCGCACGAGGCGGTTGTTCAGCGCGTGCCCGGACTTGTGCGCGGTGAAGGCTCCGAGGAGCGGCCGGCCGAGGAGATAGAGATCGCCGACCGCGTCGAGCAGCTTGTGGCGAATGAACTCGTCGGCGAAGCGCAGCCCCTCGCTGTTGAGCACGCCTTGCTCGTCGAGCACCACGGCGTTGTCGAGCCCGCCGCCGAGCGCGAGTCCGCTGTCCTTGAGGTCTTCCACCTCCTGCATGAAGCCGAACGTGCGCGCGCGCGCGATTTCCTTGAGGTACGAGGTCTCGGCGAAGTCCACCGTGACCGACTGCGTGCTGCGCTCGATTACGGGATGGCGAAAGTCGATCGAGAACGAAACCTTGAAGCCCGCATGCGGCTCGAGGCGCGCCCATTTGTCACCGTCCTTCACCTCGACCGACTTCTTCACGCGCAGGAAGCGCTTCGGGGCCGCCTGCTCCTCGATCCCCGCCTGCTGCAGGAGCAGCGCAAACGGCGAGGCGCTGCCATCCATGATCGGCAGCTCGGGCGCATCGAGATCGACGAACACGTTGTCGATGCCGAGGCCCGCGAGCGCCGACATGAGATGTTCGACCGTATGGATCTTCACGCCGTCCTTGATCAGCGTGGAGGCGAGGCGCGCCTCCCCCACCAGCTCGGCGCGCGCCGGGATGTCGACCGGCGAGGGGAGATCGATGCGGCGGAACACCACGCCGGTGTCGGCCGGCGCGGGGCGCAGCGTCATGCGCACCCTCTGCCCGGTATGCAGGCCGACGCCGGAGGCGCGGATAAGGGACTTGAGGGTGCGCTGCTTGAGCATTTAAGCGTTGGCTGGCCTCGGCATTTTACTCCGGCGTCGTGACACAGAGGCACGCGCGGGGCACCCCGGCAAGGAGGGGTTCCCCGCTTCTTTTGCCAAGCGCCTTTCTCTTGCCTTTTAGTCCGCTTGCTTGCGCAGGAAAGCGGGAATGTCGTACTTGTCGACTCCGCTCTGCTGGAGCGCCTCCACCGTCGAGGCGCGGTTGCGCCTGATCACCGCGGGCACCTGGTCCAGCTGGTGATAGTCCACCGGCCCGGGAGCGTTATCGGTGCCGGTTTTCTGAGACACAACCAGTTGCGGTTTGGGCTGCTGCCGCACGGCGTTCCCGAGGCCGAGCCCCGTCGCGACCACGGTGACGCGCAGGCTCTCCGCCAGCGAATCGTCGTAGACGCCGCCGTAGATGATGGTCGCGTCCTCGGCGGCGAAGGTGCGGATGATGTTCATCACCTCCTTGGTCTCGCGCAGCTTGAGGCTCGGCCGCGACGCAGTGATGTTCACGAGCACGCCGCGCGCGCCCGCAAGGTCTACCCCCTCGAGCAGCGGGCAGGCGATGGCCTGCTCGGCTGCGATTCGCGCGCGGTCTATGCCACTCGCGCAGGCCGAGCCCATCATCGCCATGCCCTGCTCCGACATCACCGTCTTCACGTCCTGAAAATCGACGTTCACCAGCCCGGGCAGGTTGATGATCTCTGCGATGCCGGCGACCGCGTTGTTCAGCACGTCGTCGGCCGCCTTGAACGCGTCCTCCTGGGTCACGTCCTCGCCGAGCACCTCTTCCAGTCGGTCGTTGAGAATCACGATCAATGAATCGACATGCGGCCCAAGCGCTTCAATGCCTTGCTCGGCAACTTTCATCCGCTTGGAGCCTTCGAAGGTGAACGGCTTGGTCACCACGGCCACCGTGAGGATGCCAAGACCGCGCGCCACCTCCGCGATCACCGGCGCGGCGCCGGTCCCGGTGCCGCCGCCCATGCCACAGGTGATGAACACCATGTGCGCGCCGGCCACCGCCTCCTCGATGCGCTCGCGCTCGGCGAGCGCTGCGGCGCGCGCCTCCTCCGGACGCGCGCCCGCACCCAGCCCGCTCGAGCCGAGCTGCAGCTGGTTGCGCGACTTGTTGCGTAGAAGCACCTGGGCGTCGGTGTTGACGGCGATGAACTCCACGCCCTGCACACCCGTTTCGATCATATGGTTGACGGCGTTCCCGCCGGCGCCGCCGACCCCGATCACTTTTATCACCGGGCCTGTTGCCTGACTGTCTACGATCTCGAACATTGTTGTTTTCTCCTTGCCGTGTTGTGACACCTTAAAAGTTACGTTGGAACCACTCCCGCATGCGCCCCAGAACGGCCTTGACCGAGCCGCTCTGGCGCGAAAGCTTGCCTTGCTCCCTCTGCGCCACCCCCTCGTAGAGAAGGCCCATCGCGGTGGCGTAACGCGGCGTGCGCAGCACCTCGGCCAGCGCTCCGGCGTAGCGCGGAATGCCGACGCGCACCGGCATGTGGAAGATCTCCTCGCCGAGCTCCACCATGCCCTGCATCACTGCCGAGCCGCCGGTGAGGACCACGCCGCTCGAGAGCAGCTCCTCGAATCCCGACTCGCGCAGCACCTGCTGCACTAGCGAATAGAGCTCCTCGACGCGCGGCTCGATCACCTCGGCGAGCGTCTGGCGTGACATCGAGCGCGAGCCGCGCTCGCCGATGCCCGGGACCTCGATCATGGCGTTCGGATCGGCCAGCGCCCGCAGCGCAACGCCGTGGCGGATCTTGATCGCCTCGGCGTCGGCGGTCGGCGTGCGCAGCGCCATTGCAATATCGTTGGTGATCTGGTCGCCGGCGATCGGAACCACCGCGGTATGCCGGATAGCGCCGTGGGTGAACACCGCGATGTCGGTGGTGCCGCCGCCGATGTCGAGCAGGCACACGCCGAGGTCCTTCTCGTCCTCCGACAGCACCGCGCGCGACGAAGCGAGCGGCTGCAGGATAAGGTCGCTCACCTCGAGCCCGCAGCGCCGCACGCACTTCACGATATTCTGCGCCGCGGACACCGCGCCGGTGACGATATGCACCTTCACTTCCAGGCGTACGCCCGACATGCCGATCGGCTCGCGCACGTCCTCCTGGCCATCGATGATGAATTCCTGGCGCAGCACGTGCAGGATCTGCTGGTCGGTCGGGATATTCACCGCGCGCGCGGTGTCGATGGCGCGGTTCACATCGAGCGCGCTCACCTCGCGGTCCTTGACGGCCACCATGCCCGTCGAGTTGAAGCTGCGGATGTGGCTGCCCGCGATGCCGACGTAGGCCGAGGCGATCTTGCAGTCGGCCATGAGCTCCGCTTCCTCGAGCGCGCGCTGGATCGCGGCGACCGTCGCCTCGATGTTGACCACCACGCCTTTCTTCAGGCCCCTGGACTCGTGGCTGCCCATGCCGAGCAACGCGAGCGCGCCGTCGGCACCGAGTTCGGCCACCAGGCAGGCGACTTTGGAGGTGCCGATGTCCAGAGCCACGATCAGGTTCTTGTTCTCTTTGGGCATCCGTCGTCAGCCGTTCCCGTCGGGCACGCGCAGCGCGAAGCCGTTGGGATAGCGCAGATCCACGTACTCGTGCTTCTTCCCTGTTCGCGCAAGCGTCGCCGAGTGAGCGTCCACGAATTTCTTCAGCCGCTGCTCGGCGAGGTCGGCGTCGCGCCCGAGCATGACGTGAAGCCCGTTACCCAGGCGCAACTGCCAGGCAAGGCGCTGCGTCAGCACCACCCGCTCGACACCCGTGCCGAGCGGCGCCACGAGCTCGCTGAAGCGGTGGTAGCGCCGGACGACTTCGGCCGCCGAGCCGCCGGGAGCGACAAAAACGGGCAGCGCCTGCCTGGTGTTGGCGGAGAAAGTCTCGCCGACGGTGTTGACCAACCGGCTCGTTTCCTCCCCCGTGCCCCAGCGCGCCAGCGCGACATGCTCTTCCACCGAGACTTCGAGCCGCCCCGGCCAGATGCGGCGTACGGCGACACGGCGCACCCAGGGCAGGCGCTCGACGCGCTCGCGCACCTCGGCGAGGTCGGCGGCAAAGAAGTTCCCTGCCGCGCGCGGTAAGGCGGCCTCAATCTGGGCGCGGCTCGTGTTCTTGAGCTCTCCCTTCAGCTCGACCTGGGTCACAGGAAAGCGCTGCGGAAGGAGCAGCCAATAAAGAGCGCCCAGGCAGCCGGCGAGCACGAAAAACCCGGAAACCATGCCCGCGAGCAGAGTCAATCTAGCCGACATGCGCTAGCTCCAGGATCTTTGCGCACAGGTCCTCGTACGAGATGCCAATGGCGCGCGCCGCCATCGGGACCAGGCTGTGCCCGGTCATGCCCGGCGACGTGTTCAC
Organism: Burkholderiales bacterium; assembly: GCA_035251315.1. GTDB lineage: Bacteria > Pseudomonadota > Gammaproteobacteria > Burkholderiales > SG8-39 > SCGC-AG-212-J23. The sequence continues at coordinate 11,216 of DATFEI010000290.1, forward strand.
TTCCAGCAGCCAGGGCCGCTTGCGTGCGTCGAGCATGATGTCGATGCGTCCCCAGCCGCTGCACCCGGCAATGCGGAATGCCTGCAGCGCAAGCGCTTGCAGCTCCTTCTCCTTCTTCGCCGGCAGGCCACAGGGGCAGTGGTACTTCGTGTCGTCGGTGAAGTACTTGTGCTGGTAGTCGTAGTTGCCCTGCGGAGCTTCGATGCGGATCAGGGGCAGCGCGGTCTCGCCCAGGATGCTGGCGGTGTATTCCGGTCCATCGATGAACTCCTCGGCGAGCGCGGTGTCGCGGTACTTCTTCGCCGCAAGCTCATATGCGGCCGGCAGTTCCTTCACCGAGAATACCTTTGTCAGCCCGAGCGTCGAGCCCTCGTTCGCGGGCTTCACGATGAGCGGCAGCTTGAGCTCGCGCGCCACGGACTGCCAGTTCTCTGTTTCAGTAAGAATCCGGAAACGGGGCGTCGGCAGTCCGTTCGCGATCCAGATCATCTTGGTGCGCCACTTGTCCATGCCGACGGCCGAGCCAAGGACGCCGCTCCCGGTGTAGGGAATGCCGAGGATCTCGAGCGCCCCCTGGATGGTGCCGTCTTCGCCGCCGCGCCCGTGCAGCGCGATGAAGCAGCGCGCGTAGCCTTCGCGCCTGAGATCGAACACGTCGCGCTCGGCCGGGTCGAAGGCATGCGCGTCGATACCTTTCGCGCGCAGCGCCTTCAGCACGCCGTTGCCGCTCATGAGCGAGATCTCGCGCTCGGCAGACTTGCCGCCCATGAGGACCGCCACCTTGCCGAAATGAGCCCCTACATTCAAGCTTCCTCTCCTACGATGCGAACTTCCGTCGCGAGCTGCACGCCTTTCGACTCGTACACCACGCGCTGAATGTGACCGATCAGCGACTCGATATCGGATGCCCTGGCTGCGCCCTTCGGGTTGACGATGAAGTTCGCATGCTTCTCGGAAACACGAGCGCCTCCGCGCTCGAAACCCTTGAGCCCGCACGACTCGATGAGGCGCGCGGCGTAGTACTGGGGCGGGTTGCGGAACACGCTGCCGGCATTGGGGAGTGAAAGCGGCTGGGTGGCGATGCGCCGCGCGAGCAGCTCCTTCATCGCCGCGCGCGAGGCGTTGCCGTCGCCGGACTCAAGGCAAAACCACGCTGCGGCGAACCATTCCTCGCCCGGAATCTTGAGCGCGCAACGCCGGTAGCCGACGTCGTACTCATCGCGCCCGCGCTGAACGATCCGGCCGTGCCGGTCGATTGTGGCCACCCGCTGTACGATGTCCCAGGTCTCGCCGCCGTAGCAGCCGGCATTCATGGCAAGCGCGCCCCCCACGGTCCCGGGAACGCCGGCGAGGAACTCGGCGCCCTCCAGGTCGTGCAGCGCCGCGAAGCGTGCCACTTTCGGGCTGGCGACGCCGGCTTCGGCGTAGATCAGACCCTCGCGCATCTCCGGCCGGCGCGAGGCTGCGTGCATCAGCACTGCGGTGCCACGCCAGCCGCCATCGCGCACCAGCAGGTTCGACCCTAGGCCGACGAAAAGAAGCGGCTCCTGGGGCGGCAGCTGCCGCAGGAAAGCTGCGAGGTCGTCGAGGTCCGCGGGCACGTAAAAACGGTCGGCCGAGCCGCCGGTGCGCCAGGTCAAGTGGCGGCCCATCGGCTCGTTGCGCCGCAGCTCGCCGCGCAGTTCCTGGAAGTCGACGGTCTCGGACATGTTCATGCGGCTTGAGTGAGCTGCGCCGGCACGCCCCCGATCGAACCCGCGCCCATGGTGATGACCACGTCGCCGTCCTCCGCGATGCGCCGGATGGCCGCCGGCATCTCGCCGATGTCCTCGACGAAGATCGGCTCGACCTTGCCGGCCAGGCGCAGCGCGCGGGCGAGGGAACGGCCGTCGGCGGCGAGGATCGGCGCCTCGCCGGCCGGGTACACCTCGGCAAGAAGGAGCACGTCGACGCCCGACAGCACGCGCACGAAATCCTCGAAAAGATCGCGCGTGCGCGTGAAGCGGTGCGGCTGGAACGCGAGCACGACGCGCCGGCCCGGGAAGGCGCCGCGAGCGGCCTCGAGCGTCGCCGCCATCTCCGCCGGGTGGTGGCCGTAGTCGTCGATGAGCGTGAACTTGCCATCGATCTTTCCGTAGTTCTGAAATCGGCGCCCGACGCCGTGGAACTCCTCCAGCGCCTTCTGGATGGATTCGTCCCTGACTTGAAGCTCGGTCCCCACCGCGATCGCGGCAAGCGCGTTCAGCACGTTGTGCCTTCCCGGAAGGTTAAGCACAACATCGAGGGGCTTCGCACCTTGGCGGCGCGCGCGGAACTTCATGCGGCCGCCGTCGTGCGCTATCGCTTCCGCGCGCACGGACGCGTCGTCGCTGGTGCCGTAGGTCAGCACCGGCTTGGTGACCTGCGGCAGGAGCTTGCGCAGGTTCGGGTCGTCGGTGCACAGAACCGCCGCGCCGTAAAACGGCAGGTTTTGCAGGAACTGCAGGAACGCCTGCTCGAGCCTCGCGAAATCCTGCTGGTAGGTGTCCATGTGGTCGGCGTCGATGTTCGTCACCACCGCGATCACCGGCTGCAGATGCAGGAACGAGGCGTCGGACTCGTCGGCCTCGACCACGATGAAGTCGCCGGCGCCCAGGCGCGCGCTCGAGCCGGCGGCGGTCAAGCGGCCGCCGATGACGAAGGTAGGGTCGAGCCCCGCCTCGGCGAGCACGCTCGCGACCAGGCTCGTCGTGGTGGTCTTGCCGTGAGTGCCCGCGATCGCCACGCCCTGCTTGAGGCGCATGAGCTCCGCGAGCATCAGCGCGCGCGGCACCACCGGAATGCGGTGCTCGCGCGCGGCCAGCACCTCCGGGTTATCTGCCTGCACCGCGGACGACACGACCACGGCGTCGGCGCCGTTGATGTTTTGCGCGTTGTGCTTGACCGAAATTCTGGCGCCGAGCCCCTTCAAGCGACGAATCGCGGGATTCTCGGCGAGGTCCGAACCGCTCACCTGATAACCCAGATTGGCGAGGACCTCGGCGATGCCCGACATCCCGGCGCCGCCGATGCCCACGAAATGGATATGGCGCACCTTGTGCTTCACCGGGCGATCTCCATGCAGCGCTGCGCGACGATACGCGCCGCCTCGGGCTTGCCGAGCGCGCGCGCCCTTTTCGCCATATCGAGGAGCTTCGACCGGTCCAGCGAGCCGATAAGCCCAGCGAGCTTTCCGGGGGAGAGATCGCGTTGCGGGATGAGAATCGCGGCGCCGCGCTCCGACAGGAACTTTGCGTTCGCGCTCTGGTGATCGTCGACCGCGTGCGGGAACGGGACGAGGATGCTTGCCATGCCCCCGGCCGAGAGCTCGGCGATGGTTACCGCGCCGGCGCGGCAGATGACCAGATCCGCCTCCGCATAGCGGCGCGCCATGTCGTCGATGAAGGCCACGAGCTCGCCTTCCACGCCGGCGGCGGCATAGTTGACCTTCAGCGCCTCGAGATGCTTTTCCCCAGCCTGGTGGACGACGGCCGGTTTGGCTGGAAGAAGGGCGATCGCCTTCGGCAGCGCCTCGTTCAACGCCTGGGCTCCCAGGCTTCCGCCGACGACAAGGATGCGCAACGGCCCGTTCCTTCCCTGAAAGCGAATTTCCGGCGGTGTGATGGCCGCGATCTCGCTGCGCACGGGGTTGCCGGTCCACTCCGCGTCCTTGAGCGCGCCCGGGAAGGCGACCATTACCCTGTCGCTCACCTGCGCGAGCACCCGGTTGGCGAGACCCGCGATCGCGTTCTGCTCGTGCAGCGCGAGCGGGCGGTTGAGAAGCGAGGCCATCATCCCGCCGGGAAACGCGACGTAGCCACCGAGGCCGAGCACTACCGAGGGCTTCAGGCTGCGGATGTGGCGCGCGCTCTCCCAGAACGAGAACAGCAGGTTCGCCGGCAGGAAAAGCTTCTGCAGCAGACCCTTGCCGCGCGCGGCGCGGGCCCGGATCCATGCGGTGCGGTAGCCATGCTTGGGGACGAGGCGCTCTTCCATTCCGCCGCGCGCCCCCATCCACACCACATCCCAGCCGGCGGCGCGCATCTCTTCGGCCACCGCGAGCCCCGGAAAGATGTGCCCGCCTGTTCCGCCCGCCATGATGAGGATGCTTTTCAAGCGTTCAAACCTCTCGAGAGTTGGCGGTTCTCCCAGTCGATCCTCAAGAGGATGGCAAGCGCCACGAAGTTGGCGAGCAGACCCGAGCCGCCGTAGCTCATCAGCGGAAGCGTCAGGCCCTTGGTCGGCAGCAGGCCCATGTTCACGCCCATGTTGATGAGGGCCTGGAAACCAAACCAGATGCCGATGCCCTGCGCCGCGAGCGCTGCGAAATGGCGCTCGTGCAGGCACGCCTGGCGTCCGATGGCGAACGCGCGCACTACGAGCCAGGCGAAAAGCCCGATCACCAGCGCAACGCCGGCGAGACCGAGCTCCTCGGCCACCACGGCGAGCAGAAAATCGGTGTGCGCCTCGGGCAGGTAGTGCAGCTTCTCGACGCTCGCGCCGAGCCCGACGCCGAGCCATTCACCGCGGCCGAAGGCGATCAGCGCATGCGAGAGCTGATAGCCTTTGCCGTAGGGGTCGGACCACGGATCCATGAAGCCAAAGATGCGCTGCATGCGGTAGGGCGAGAACAGCACGAGCAGCGCGAAGCCCACGGCGAGCATGCCAACCAGCGCGGCGAAGTGCCGGCCGTTCATGCCGCCGAGAAAAAGAATCGAGAAAGCGATCATCGCGATCACCACCAGCGCGCCGAAGTCCGGCTCGCGCAACAGCAGCCACGAGACGAGCAGCATCACGGCGAGCATCGGTAGCAGCCCGCGGCGGAAGCTCTTGAGCACTGCGTGCTTGCGCGCGGTGTAGTCGGCGGCGTAGAGGACCACCGCGAGCTTCATCGCCTCGGAAGGCTGAAAGCCGAAACCCGGCAGGTCGAGCCAGCGGCGCGCTCCGTTCACTTCGCGCCCGAAGCCAGGCACGAGGACGAGCGCGAGGCCCGCAAGTGCGGCAAGGAACAACCACGGCGCGAGTTTCTGCCACATCCGCGCCGGGACCAGGAACACCGTGATCGCCGCGCCGAGCGCGAGCGCCAGGTACGCCGCGTGCCGCGCGAGGAACCATGCAGGGTTGTTGCCGGTGTAGCGGCTCGCCTCGGCGATGGCGATCGACGCCGAATACACCATAACGAGCCCGACCGCGGCGAGGATGAGCGCGGCCCACGTGGCCGAGCGGTCGTACTCGGCGCTCGGCGCATTGCGCGCGAAGACGTACGTCTGGCTCACGGCCCGAGGCTCCTGACCGCCTGCGCGAACACCTCCCCGCGATGGCGGTAGTCGCGGAACATGTCGAAGCTCGCGCACGCCGGCGAAAGCAGGACCGCTTGTCCCGGTTCTGCGAGCTCGGCGGCCCTGCGCACCGCTATCTCGAGCGATGCGCACTTCTCGCCCGCCACCACTTTTTCGATCAGCGGCGCGTCGCGCCCGATCAGCAGCACGTTCGCGGCATGGCGTGCGACCGGATCGCGCAGCGGCGAGAAATCTTGCCCCTTGCCGTCGCCGCCAAGAATCAGCACGCTCTTGCACCCGAGGCCGCGCAGCGCCGCCACCGTCGCTCCGACATTCGTGCCCTTGGAGTCGTCGTACCACTCCACGCCGCGGCGCGTCGCCACGAGCTCGAGCCGGTGCGGCAGGCCTTTGAAGGTTTTCAATCCAGCACGCAAGGCCTCGGTGGGTATGTCGAAGATTGAAACCAGTGCGCATGCCGCCAGCGCGTTCGCGGCATTGTGCGCGCCGCGAACCGGCAGCTCGTCGGCCGGCAGGATCTCAGCTTCCCCCTTGACGAGGTTGTTGCCGGCAACGCCGAAGTCCCGTGAACCGGATGGCTTGTCGAGGCCGAACGTGAGGACTTTCTTTCCAGCCTGCGCCATGCCGAGCGAGCGCACATCGTCGCGGTTCAGCACCTGAACGGCCGCGCCCCTGAAAATGCGCGCTTTCGCGGCGCTGTAGTGTTCGAGGCTCGCGTAGCGATCGAAGTGGTCCTCGGTCAGATTGAGCATCGCCGCCGCGGCCGGCGCGAGCGACCAGGTCGTCTCCAGCTGATAGCTGGAAAGCTCCAGTACCCATGCGCGCGGCAGCCTTCCCGACTCGAGCCGCTTGCAGAACGCTTCCAGCACGGGCGGCCCGATGTTGCCGGCGACCTCGCAATCGACGCCGGCGCTGCGCAGCAGGTGCCCGGCGAGCGCAGTGACCGTGCTCTTGCCATTCGTGCCGGTGATCGCGAGCACGGGCTGGCGCGCGTGCCAGGCGAAGAGCTCGATGTCGCCGAACACGGGCAGGCCCTGCACGATCGCTTGGCGGATGATTTCTTCATCCAGCGAAAGGCCCGGGCTCACGCAGACGGCGTCGGCGCCGTCGAGCAGGCCCATGGAAAAGTGCCCGGTGTGCAGCTCACCGGCGAAATCCGCCCGCCGTGGCGGGTCTCGCCGGGAGTCGGCCATGCGCACCTTGCCGCCCTCGCGCTCGATCCATCGGGCTAGGGCGAGGCCGGTATCGCCGAGGCCCAGCACCAGCACCCGCCGGCCGACGAGGGGCATCGGGCGAGGGGTCGGCAGCTGCCGGAAGGGCGGCTCGCGCATCATCTGAGCTTGAGGGTCGAGAGCCCGAACAGCACGAGCATCATGGTGATGATCCAGAAGCGCACCACGACCTGGCTCTCCTTCCAGCCTTCGAGCTCGTAGTGGTGGTGCAGCGGCGCCATGCGGAAGATGCGCTTGCCCCCGGTCCATTTGAAGTACAGCACCTGCAGCATCACCGAGAGCGTCTCCACGACGAACACGCCGCCCATGATGAAGAGCACGATTTCCTGGCGCACGATGACCGCGATCGTGCCGAGCGCCGCGCCAAGCGCGAGCGCACCCACGTCGCCCATAAAGACTTCCGCCGGGTAGGCGTTGAACCAGAGAAAGCCGAGCCCCGCGCCGGCGAGGGCGCCGCAGATCACCGCGAGCTCGCCTGCGCCGGCGATGTACGGCAGGCCGAGGTACTTGGAGAACACCGCGTGCCCGGCGACGTAGGCAAAGATGCCAAGCGCGCTTCCCACCATCACCGTCGGCATGATCGCGAGGCCGTCGAGCCCATCGGTGAGATTGACCGCGTTCGAGGTCCCGACAATGACGAAGAAAGTCAGCACCACAAACCCGGCTGCGCCGAGCGGGTAAGCGATGTGCTTGAAGAACGGCACGATGAGGTGGTTCAGCGCCGGGATCGCCTGGGTCAGCGTTCCGAGGTAGAGCGCGGCCGACAGGCCGATCGCCGCCTGCCAGAAAAATTTCCACCGCGCCGGCAGGCCGCGCGGATTGCGGTGCACGACTTTGCGGTAGTCGTCGATCCAGCCGATCGTTCCGAACGCCAAGGTCACGAGCAGGACCACCCACACAAACCGGTTGGAGAGATCGCCCCACAGCAGCGTGGTGAGGCACATGGAGACCAGAATCAGGGCACCGCCCATGGTCGGCGTGCCGGCCTTCGTCAGGTGCGAGCGGGGGCCTTCTTCGCGCACCGCCTGCCCGATCTTGTATGCGGTCAGCTTGCGGATCACATACGGGCCGAGGATCAGCGATACCGCGAGCGCGGTCAGGCAGGCGAGCACCGCGCGCAGGGTGAGGTAGTTGAAAACATTGAAGAGCCGAACCTCCTTAGCCAGCCATTGCGCGAGCTCGAGCAGCATCAGTGCCCCGCCTCTGCGGCCCCGGTAAGCGCGGCCACGACGCGCTCCATCTTCATGAAGCGCGAGCCCTTGACCAGCACGGTGTTCGCTTCGAGGCTCGAAACGATCTCGTCAACCGTGGCCAAATGCCGCGCGCCGGCGCCGAATGCGTCCACCGCGTGCTTCGTCGCCTCGCCGAGCGCGAGCAGCTGCGACACGCCCTTCGAGCGCGCATAAGCGCCCACCTCGCGGTGGAATTCCGCGCCGCGCTCACCAACTTCGCCCATGTCGCCGAGTACGAGCGCCGTGGGCGGCGGGCACGAAGCAAGCACGTCGATCGCGGCGCGCACCGAGTCCGGATTGGCGTTGTAGCTGTCGTCGATGACCGTCGCGCCGCCCGCGGCCTTCTTTACTTGGAGCCTGCCCGCATACGGCCGGAAGGCGGTGAGTCCTTCTCCAATGGTGTACGGCTCTATTCCCACGGCATAAGCACACGCTGCGGCGGCGAGCGCGTTACGCACATTGTGAATGCCCGGGATGGCAAGCGTCGCGTCGGCTTCGCCGGCGGGCGTGTGCAGACGGATCTCGCTCGATAGATGCCGCAGCCGATAGCGCCCGCCGACGGCCGCGCCGGCGAGGCCGAAGTCCACGCTGCGGCGCTTGCCCGCACGGCTGCGAAAGAATGCGGCGTGCGGGTCATCGGCGTTGATCACGGCGACGCCGTCGGCCGGCAGGGCGTCGTACACGCTCGCGTTCTCCGCGGCCACCTCGTCCACCGAGCGCATGAACTCGAGGTGCTCACGCTGCGCGTTGTTGACGAGCGCCACCGTCGGCCGCGCGATGCCGGCAAGGTAGGCGATCTCGCCCTTGTGGTTCATACCGAGCTCGATCGCGCACCAGCGGTGCGCGTGGCGCAGCCCGAGCAGCGTGAGCGGGAGCCCGATGTCGTTGTTCAGGTTGCCGCGCGTGGCAAGCACGGCCTCTTCGCCGGCGTGGCGCCGAAGAATCGCGGCCAGCATCTCCTTCACCGTAGTTTTTCCGTTCGACCCCGTAATCGCGATCAGGGTGGGCGCGAAACGCGCGCGCCAGTAGCGCGCGAGATCGCCGAGCGAGCGGCGCGTATCGCCCACCACCAGCGCCGGCAGCGGATATTCGCCCCGGTACGCTGCGTCCACCATCGCCGCCGCGGCTCCCGCGGCGGCCGCCGCCTTCAGGAAATCGTGACCGTCGAAGCGCTCGCCGCGCAGGGCGACGAAGAGGTCGCCGGCACGGATGCTGCGGCTATCGGTCGATAGGCCTGTAAAGAGCATGTCGCCGCCGCTCGAGCGGGCGCCAAGCGCGGCGGCGGCTTCGGCGAGCTGCATCATCCCGGCCTCCGCGCGAGCGCGGCGCGCGCCTGCTCCTGGTCGGAGAAATGAATACGCCGACCGGCAATTTCCTGGTACGTCTCGTGGCCTTTCCCAGCGATGAGAACTACGTCGGACGGACTCGATTCCACAATGGCCTTTTCTATGGCGCGCGCCCGGTCGGCTTCCACTTCGTGCGCCCCCCGGATTGCCTTCCGGATCTGCTCGATGATCATGACCGGGTCTTCGCTGCGCGGGTTGTCGGACGTGATGAACACGCGGTCGGCATAGCGCGCCGCGATACCGCCCATCAATGGGCGTTTGCTCGGGTCGCGGTCGCCGCCGGCGCCGAATACCACCGCGAGGCGCCCGCCGCGCGCTGCCGCCAGCGGACGCAACGCCTGAAGCACGTTCTGCAGCGCATCGGGGGTGTGGGCATAGTCGATTACTACGAGCGGCTCTTCACCGACCGCTTGCATTCGCCCGGGCACGGGGGGCAGCGTCGCGAGCAGCCTCGCGCCTTCCTCCACGGGAATCCCCTTCGCCACCAGGCAGCCCAGCACGCCAAGGGCATTCGCCACATTGAAGCGCCCGAGGACCGGGAGCGACGCCGGATCGACGTCCCGCCCGGCAACAACCGCTTCGTCCACCGGCACTTCGCGCGCGGCAAGGCTGTAGCCGATGGTGCGTACGCGCCCGGCCAACCGCCGTGCGAGCTCTACGCCGAGCGGATCGTCCAGGTTCAGCACGGCGGTTTCGAGCCCCGGCATGTCGAACAGCCGGGCTTTCGCCGCGGCGTAGTTCGCCATCGAGCCGTGGTAATCGAGGTGGTCGTGCGAAAGGTTGGTAAAGAGCGCACACGAAAACCGCACGCCGCTCACGCGGCCTTGCACCAGGCCGTGGGAGGAAACCTCCATCGCCACGGCCTTCGCTCCCTGGTCGAGAAAGCCCTTGAGCAGGAACTGCGTCTCCACGGCATCGGGCGTCGTATTGGTTGCCGCCGAGAGCGCGCCTGGAAAGCCTGCGCCGAGGGTTCCAATGATCGCGGCCTGGGGTAGGAGCGCGGCGACCCACTGGCTGCACGACGTCTTGCCATTGGTGCCCGTGACACCGCAGACCCAAAGCCGCTCCGAGGGACGACCGTAGAGCTCGTGCGCGAGCGCGCTCGCCTGTTGCTTCAAACCCTCGACGGCAAAGTTGGGCACGCGCCATTCGGTGCGCCAGTCGAAGCCCTTCTTCTCCCAGAGGACCGCGGCAGCGCCGCGCGCGAGGGCGTCCTCGATGTAGGCGCGGCCATCGCCGGCTTCCCCCGGGTAGGCGACGAACGCGACGCCGGGCGCGCAACGGCGGCTGTCCGAGGAGAGGCGATCGATCATCGCGCCCTGGGCGGCGAGTTCCCGAAACACATCCACGTCACGTACTCTCCTTCGCTTCGTCGCCTTCGCCGGGTGCCTCCAGGGGTGCGTCGTGCGGCACGGCTAGCAGGCGCAGCGCGCCCTGCATCACCTGCGCGAACACCGGCGCGGCCACCGTGCCGCCGTAGTGCTGCCCGGCCGAAGGTTCGTCGATCATCACCGCCACGACGAGGCGCGGCGCGCTCACCGGCGCAAGGCCGACGAAGGACGCGAGGTATTTGTCGGGAGCGTAAGCGCCGTTCTCCTGCTTGTGGGCCGTGCCCGTCTTGCCAGCAACACGCCATCCCGTGATGCGGGCGCGCGGGCCAGTGGCGCTCGGCTGCACTGCCTGCTCCAGCATGACACGTACTGCGCGCGCCGCCTCGGCCGACAGCACCTTCTCCCCGCTCACCGCGGCGCCTGTTTTGACCAGCGTGAGCGCCACCAATTCCCCGTCGCGCGCGAAGACGGTATAGGCGCGGGCGAGCTGCGCGAGGCTGAGCGAGATGCCCATTCCGTAGCCGAGCGTCGCCTGCTCGACCGGCCGCCAGGTCTTGTAGTGGCGCAGCCGCCCGGCGGCGGCGCCGGGAAAGCCGAGCTCGGGCGCGGCCCCGAAGCCGACGCGACGGTACAAGTCCCACATGGCTTCGCGCGGCAGGTCGAGTGCGATCCTTGCAGCGCCGACGTTGGACGAGCGCGCGAGCACGTCCGCGACGGTGAGGGCGGGCGCCGGGTGCACGTCGCGGATGGTGTACCTGGCGAACGAAAGACTTCCCGGCGCCGTATTCACCAGCGTCGAGCGGCTCACTTTGCCCGTCTCGATTGCTGCCGCGACGGTGAATGGCTTGAGCGTCGAGCCCGGCTCGAAGAGATCGGTGATCACACGGTTGCGCAGCTGCGCGCCAGTCAGGCGCGCCCGGTTGTTGGGGTTGTAGGACGGTACGTTCGCAAGCGCGAGCACCTCGCCGCTGCGCACATCGACGACGATCACCGCACCGGCCTTTGCACGGTGGCGCTCGACCGCCGCCTTCAGGGCACCGTAGGCGAGGCTCTGGATCTTGCTGTCGATCGAAAGCGCGAGATCGGAGCCGTCCTGTCCGGAGCGGATTGACTCGACGTCTTCGACGATGCGCCCAAGCCGGTCGCGGATGACGCGCCGACTACCCGGCTTGCCGCCGAGCGTTGCCTGGTGCGCAAGCTCGATGCCTTCCTGACCCGTGTCATCTACGCCCGTGAACCCGATTACGTGAGCAGTGACTTCGCCGCCGGGATAGTAGCGCCGGTACTCAGGATGCTCATATATGCCCTTCAGCCCAAGCGCCTGCACTGCGGCCGCGGTTTCCGGAGGAACTTGTCGCTTCAGGTACACGAAGTCTTTGGACGTATCGGAAATTTTCTTTTCGAGCTCGCGAGGCGAGATCGACAGCAGAGCGGCGAGCTTGCGGCGCTGCGAGCCTGGAGCTTCGACGTCGGCCGGAATGGCCCAGACCGACTTTACCGGGGTCGAAACCGCGAGAGCCTCGCCGTTGCGGTCGAGGATGCGGCCGCGCGTGGCCGGAATCGCGAGCACCCGCGAATAGCGCGCGTCGCCCTTTTCCTGCAGGAAATCGGTGCGCACGGCCTGGAGGTAGACCGCGCGCCCCATGAGCACCGCGAAGCCACCCGCCAGCGCTATCAGCACCAAGCGGGCGCGCCAGACCGGCAGGCGCACCAGGCCCTGCGCCGGCCTGCTCACCGCCCGGCGTCTCGCCCGATGAGGCGCACGCGTCGCGGGTCGGCCGGACGCAGGCCGAGCGATCGCGTGGCGAGCCTTTCGACTCGCGAATGCAGGCTCCACGTGCTCGCTTCGAGCTGCAGGCGCCCGAACTCGGCCTCGAGTTCGCGCGCGGCCGCATGCTCGCGCTCGAGCTGAGAGAATGCGCGCCTGCCCTTGTGCTGCGAAGTGACGAGCCCGAGCGCGCAGGCGACGAGAACCGCGAGGAGGAGGAGGTTCAGTTTCGCCACCGCGCGTCGGGCTCGATCCGTGGAGACGGCATGGAATAAGGGGCCGCGGTGCGCTCGGCCACCCGGAGGGTGGCGCTTCGCGCCCGCGGGTTTCTTGTTATTTCTTGGCGGGACGCGCGCTGCGCACGTCCCGCGATTCTGAGGACAGGTTCTGGCATTTCGCTGGCCCGCAGCGGTAGCCCGCGGGGCATTTCCGGGTGCGCCAGCGCCTGCATGAAGCGCTTAACGATGCGGTCTTCGAGCGAATGGAAGCTGATGACCGCTAGGCGACCCTGCGGTGCGAGCCGGGAGACCGCTTGCGGCAGCATCATCGATACTTCCTCAAGCTCCCGATTGACGTGAATCCGTACAGCCTGAAAGGTGCGCGTCGCCGGGTCCTGGCCCGGCTCCCGGGTGCGGACCGCGCGAGCCACGAGATCGGCCAGTTGCCGGGTGCGGACGATGGGCTCGCTCGCGCGCGCAGCAACAATCGCCGCTGCAATCTGTTTAGCAAACCGTTCTTCGCCATAGTCGCGGATCACTCCCCTGATTTCTTGTTCTTGCGCCTTCGCGAGCCACTCAGCGGCGCTCATCTCCGCCTCCGGATCCATGCGCATGTCGAGCGGGCCGTCGTGGCGAAACGAGAACCCGCGCGCCGGGTCCTCGAGCTGCGGCGACGACACCCCCAAATCGAACAGCATCCCCTGCACGCCCGAGGGCACCATCTCGAGCTCGGAAAACTTCGCCTTGAAAAACCTGAAGCGCGCATCGCCGATTGCGCGCGCCGCTTCGGCCGCCTGCGGATCGCGGTCGAGCGCGATCAGCCGCCCCGCCGGGCCGAGGCGCTCGAGAATCAGCCGGCTGTGGCCACCCCGGCCGAAGGTGCCGTCGACGTAAATCCCGTCGGGTCGCACCGCAAGCGCCTCGATAACTTCGCGCGCAAGCACCGGCTGGTGCATCACAGGCGCTCATAGCGAAAAGTCCTCGATCCCGGGCGGCGGGGTCGCCGCCCCGGCAAGCGCCTGGTTGAGCTTCGCGGACCAAACGCCGGCGTCCCAAAGCTCGAAGTAATGGCCCTGTCCGACCATCATCGCCTCGCGCTCGAGATTGGCGTGCTGGCGCAGCGCGGGCGCGAGCAGGATGCGGCCAGAGCCGTCGGGCACGACGTGTTCCTCGAAGCCAAGGAGCAGCCGCTTCCACCAGCTTGCCTTTGGGTCGAAGCTCGGAAACCTCTCCACACGCGAGCGCACCGGGTCCCACGCCGACTCGGGATAGATGAGGACGCAGCCTTCGGGATGAGCGGTGAGGACGATGGATTTGGCACCGTCGAGGAGCGCTCCGCGATGGCGCGTGGGCACAGCGAGGCGACCCTTCGCGTCGAGGGTGATGACCGCGGCACCGTGGAATGCGCTCCCCATATGGCTTCTTCTGCCACTTTTTCCTACCTTTTGCCACTGTACGGACAAAGGGCGCCGCGGTCAAGCGGGATTTATCCAGCCACGACAATGACTTACAGCGATTTCTTGTTGCCGAAAATTCAACGGACAACTATCTTTATTTTCAGACAGTTATGCCGCTAATTGAAGGTCTGTTGTCAGAAGGCAGGCGCAAGAAACGCCGGTGCCATAATTCACGGCTCGCATGATCAATAAGTTCGTCGCCTCCGCCGAAGCTGCTCTGGCCGACGTCCCGGACGGCGCCACGATCATGATCCACGGCTTCGGCAACGCGGGCATGCCGGCGGCGCTGATCGATGCGCTGATCGCTCAGGGCGCGAAGGATCTCACCATCGTCAATAACAACGCCGGGAACGCGGACACGGGGCTCGCCGCGCTGATCGGCGCGCGCCGCGTGCGAAAGATTCTCTGCTCGTTCCCGCGGCAGGCGGACTCGTGGCACTTCGACCGGCTCTACCGCGCAGGCGAGATCGAGCTCGAGCTCGTGCCGCAGGGCACACTCGCCGAGCGGATCCGTGCAGCGGGCGCGGGAATCGGCGCGTTCTTCACGCCGACCGCGTACGGCACCAGGCTCGCCGAGGGCAAGGAGACGCGCCGGATTGGCGACCGCGATTACGTGCTCGAGTTTCCGATCCGCGCCGACTACGCGCTGATCAAGGCGGACCGAGCGGACCGCTGGGGAAATCTCACCTACCGCAAGAGCGCGCGCAACTTCGGCCCCATCATGGCGGCGGCGGCGAAGTGCACCGTGGTGCAGGTGCGCGAGACGGTGGAGCTCGGCGCGATCGATCCCGAGCATGTCGTAACGCCGGGGATTTTCGTTCACCGCGTCGTGCGTGTGGCCGCCTCAATCAAGAAGGCTGCGTAATGAAGAAACTCAACCGCAAGCAGATGGCCGCGCGCGTTGCGCGCGACATTCCCGAAGGCGCCTTCGTGAACCTCGGCATCGGCCTGCCGACGCTCGTGGCCGACTTCCTGCCCAAGGGGCGCGAGATCATCCTCCACAGCGAGAACGGCGTGCTCGGCGTCGGGCCCAAGCCCGGGCCCGGCGAGGAGGACGAGGACCTCATCAACGCCGGCAAAGAACCGGTGACGCTCCTCACGGGCGGATGCTATTTTCACCACGCCGACTCGTTCGGCATGATCCGCGGCCGCCACCTCGACTTCGCCATCCTCGGCGCATTTCAAGTGTCGATGGCGGGCGACCTCGCCAACTGGCACACCGGCGCGCCCGACGCGATCCCGGCGGTCGGCGGCGCGATGGATCTCGCGGTGGGTGCGAAGAAGGTGCTCGTCATGATGGAGCACCTCACGAAGAACGGCGAAAGCAAAATCGTCGAGCGCTGCACCTATCCACTCACCGGCGCGCGCTGCGTCGATCGCATCTACACCGATCTCGCCGTGATCGACGTAAAGGCCGACGGCCTCCATGTCGTGGAGACCGTCGAGGGTTTGGGTTTTGAAGAACTCCAGCGGCTCACCGGTGTGCCGCTGAAGAGACTCGCTACTGCGGCTTGATTCCGGCAGCGCGCACCACGCGCTGGTAGTCGTCAATTTCGCTGCGCACGAAGCGCGCGAATTCCTGCGGCGACATGTCGAGCGGCGAGTTACCGGTGTTGGCAAGCTTCTCGCGCACTCCGGCATCGGCGAGCGCCCTGCGCACATCGGCGTTGATCTTCGCGGTGAGCTCCGCGCTCATCCCGCCGGGCCCCCACATGCCGAACCATAGCCCGAAATCGGCGCCTTTCACTCCCCCTTCCGCGGTCGTCGCCAGATCGGGAAGCAGGGGGCTGCGCTTGGCGGTGCTCACTGCCAGCGCACGCAGCTTGCCGGCCTTGATGTTCGCGATGCCGGCGGAGATCGGTACCCAGTAGCAGTCGACGTTGCCGCTCAGGATCGCCGCGACCACTTCCGGCGTGCCCTTGAACGGGACCTGGGTCACGTCGATGCCGGCGGCCGTGACCAGCTTAACGGTGTTGAGGTGCGTGCCGCTGCCGACCCCGGCGTGACCGAAGTTGATCCTGCCCGGGTTCGCTTTTCCGAAACCGACAAGCTCGGCGAGCGTCTTGTAGCGGGACTCACCGCTGACCACCAGCACGTTCGGCAACTCGGAAAGCGGCGCAATGTCGGTGAAGTCCTTCGTCGTCTCGTAAGGCAGCTTGGCATAGATCGCCGGGTTCACCGAGTGCGCATTGGAGTTGATGAGCAGCGTGTAGCCATCGGGCGCCGCTTTCGCTACCGCCGCGGAGCCGATCGAGCCGCCAGCGCCGGAGCGGTTCTCGTTGACCACCGGCTGTCCCCAGTATTCCGAGAGCTTCGCGGTGACGATGCGGCCGACGATGTCGGTCGCGCTCGCCGGCGTGAAAGAGATGATCACCTGGACGGGCTTCGTCGGATAGGTCTGCGCGTTCGCCGACAGCGCGCACGCCGCAATGAAGGCGACAAGGATCCTGTTCATTGCGGCTGGATCCCGGCGGCCTTGAGGACCTTGGCGGTGTCCTCGACTTCCTTGCGCACGAACTGCGCGAAGCCGGCGCTCGACATCTTCATCGGGATGGTGCCGAGCTTGGTCAGCCGATCGGCGAGGTCGGGGCTCGCCAGCGCCTTGTTCACGTCGGCGTTGATCTTGTTGACGAGCTCCGCCGGCATCGCCGCTTGCCCCCACAGTCCGACCCACAGCGTGTAGTCGAATCCGGGCACGCCCTGCTCGGCGATCGTCGGCACGTCGGGCAAGAGGCTCGAGCGCTGCGCGCTCGACACGCCGAGCGCGAGCGCCTTGCCGCCGCGCACGTGGGGCAGCGCGGCGTTGATCGGCGCCCAGTAGCAGCACACCCGGCCGGCGATGGTGTCGCCGATCGCTTCCGGCGTGCCTTTGTACGGCACGTGCGCCACATCGATGCCCGCCATGAGCTTGAGCTTCTCGAGGTTGAAGTGCGTGCCGCTGCCCACGCCAGCGGAGGAGAAGTTAAGCTGGCCGGGCTTCGCCTTCGCGGCGACGACGAAATCCGCGAACGACTTCCACCCGGTCTGCGGCGAGACTATAAGGACGTTCGGGCCGCCGGCGAGCGGCGCGATGTTGGCGAAGTCCTTGAGTGTGTCGTAGGGCAGCGTCTTGTAGATGGATGGGTTGGCGACGTGCGCGGACGAATTGGCGAGGAGCGTGTAGCCGTCGGGCGCCTCGCGCAGCACCGCGGCCGACCCGATCGAGCCGCCAGCGCCGGTGCGATTCTCGGCAACCACCGGCTGCCCCCACATCTCCTGGAGCTTCGCGGCCACCGCGCGGCCAATGATGTCGGTGGAGCTGCCGGGCGTGAACGCGATGATGAGGCGTACCGGCTTGGTCGGGTAGTTTTGCGCGTGCGTCGGCACGGTGAACCCGGCGAGAACCAGCGCGAAGAGCTTGCAAGCGATTTTCATCCCCTCCTCCATGAGGTTTGAAAAATCATCATATCCGAAGCACGGGCTTCACTGTCTTTCCGCTCAACGAATCGGCGACCGCGCGGTTGACCTCGGCAAGATCGTAGTAGGCGATCAGCTTTTCGACTGGCAGCCGGCCGGCACGCCAATGCTCGAAGAGTGTCGGGAAGAATTCGCCCGGCGGAGCGTCGCCCTGGATGCAGCCGCGCACGGTTCTTCCGTGCTGAAGCTGGGTCATCTCGAGGCGCGCTTCGGTGCCCTTGCGAGCGCTTCCCACCAGGCAGCACGTTCCGAGCGGCGCGAGGCAATCCACCGCGTCGCGCAGCGCCTGCGGGCTACCCGCTGCTTCCACGCTGTATTGAATGTCCTTGAGGTTGCGCGCTCCAGGCTTACAGACCTCGGTCGCTCCCAATTCGCGGGCGAGCTCGAGGCGGTTGTCATGCATATCGATCGCGAAGATCGTCGCGCAGCCCGCGATGCGCGCGGCCATTACCGCGGCGAGGCCGACCGAGCCCGCGCCAAACACCGCGATGGAGCTGCCGGGCTGCGGTTTCAGCACATTGAGCACCGCACCCGCGCCGGTATTCACGCCGCATGCGAATGCGGCCGCCATTGCGAGCGGCAGGTCATCGGGCAGCCTTACCACGTTGCCTTCCGTGGCGAGCGCGTGCGTGGCGAAAGCCGACTGCTGGAAAAAGCCGCCTGAAACAGGTGAACCATTCTTCTTGAGAGGTATTCTTCCGTCCCGCAGCCGCCCGCCGAACTTGATGCGCCGCGCTTCGGCGCAATAGCCGGGTAGCCCCCTGCGGCAGGCGGCGCAGTTGCCGCACGCCGGCGACGTCATGACGACGCGGTCCCCTGGCCGCACCCTGGTTACCGCGGCGCCAGCGCGCTCTACCGTGCCGACGCCCTCGTGGCCGAAAACGCAGGGGAACGGGATGCCGAAATAGTCGTCGCGGCCGTGGACGTCGGTCTGGCACACGCCGCAGGCTGCGACGCGCACTACGAGCTCGTCGGGCCCGGGATCGGCTAGCTCGAGCGCTTCAAGCTGGAACGGCGCGCCCTTCTCAGGAACGAGCGCCGCCGTTATGCGCACGCGTTTTCGCCCAGTAGTCCGGTGAAGATTTGTTCCTGTGCAGCGACTCCGGGTCCTCGTATCCCGGCGCCATCGACGCCGCGGTGCCGGCGAGAACCTGGTGATGCTCGATGTTGAGCAGGCGCAACCAGCTCTGCTGGCCCATGGTGAGCGCGATGAAGCAGCCGAGCTCGACCAGCTCGGGCTCGCTGAAGTGCCGGTGGAGCCGCTGCCAGAACGCGTCGTCGGTGTCGAGATGCCAGGTGATCGCTTCGGCGTAGGCGAGCGCGGCTTTTTGCTTATCCGAGTAGCGCGCCGATTTTTCGAAGTTGAGAAGATCCCTGACGTCGTCCTCCATCATCCCGGCGGCTGCGGCCTTCATCGAGCGCTGGTTGCCGCAGTAGTCGCACTGCACCGAGCGCGACACGTACAGCCGGCAAAGCTCCTTGATGGCGTGCTCGGACACCCCGTTCCTGAATAGGTCGCGCCACGAATTGGCGAATGCCCAGAACGCCGCCGGCACGTGCGCGCGCACCGCCGAGCTCTCGGGGCGCGGCGTGCCTTCGCGGCGGCAGCGATCCATCTCCTTCTGCATCTCGGCGTCCATCTTCTCGACCGGAAAGTAACTGATGCGCTGCTTGGCCATGGCGTCCTCCTCTAGCGTAAATCTATCACCCAAAGGCGGTTTACCTAGGCCTTACGAAGAGAGCAGCCAACACGCCGATGACCGGCAGTGCGATTGCGAGCGGCACACTCCCAAGCACCTCGTGCAACCCCCGCCAGTCCTGCGGCCCTGTCGCCCATCGCACGCCTGCCCACTGCAGCCCGGTCACCACGCTGACCGAAATCCATATCGAGCTCTTGAACCAGCCGAACGCCTGATGTACGAACACGAGGAAGCCGCCACCAAGGCCTGCGATGAACAACACGGCAGCAAGTGCGCTGGACCCGCGGCGTTCTTTGAGCATCGTTGCTGACTCTACTTTTTAGTCTAGCGTTCGCGCTTTCGCCGCGCCTGACGAAGCGCCTAGCGAGGTTAAGCGGTGATTGTGATCGCTATCTCCCGGAGGGCGTAAAGGCATAGGCAGTGACGTTTGATTCCTGTGCGCGCTTCTGCTGATTTTGCGTTGACACTGAGTCGCGCGAAGCGCAGTCTCTGTATTGGGGTAACGCAAGGCAAAGCAGTTCTGCACTAAGCCAGAGGGGGAAGTGGTGCTTCAAGATATTCACAAGCGCGCTTTACGCCGCGCGGCGGAAATTATTGGCGGTAATGAAGAGCTTAGGCTTCACCTCGGCGTCTCGGAGGCGGACTTTGCTGGGTGGTTCGGCAAGCGTGACTTGCCGCGAGACATTTTTCTGCGGCTCGTAGACATCATCACCAAAGAACCGGTGCGCGACGTCCGCAACCATCGCTTGCCGCGCAAGGCGCTGGCTGGCAAATGAAAACCTGTGCATAGGCTGTTGGCAAGCTGTTAGCAAGCCGCCCGCATTACCCACGAGTCGC
Source organism: Burkholderiales bacterium (assembly GCA_035251315.1). Classification (GTDB taxonomy): domain Bacteria; phylum Pseudomonadota; class Gammaproteobacteria; order Burkholderiales; family SG8-39; genus SCGC-AG-212-J23. The sequence goes on from DATFEI010000290.1 coordinate 31,108, forward strand.
CTGCCCCGGGGGTGCGACTCAAACCGGCTGGCGGGATTGCGCGGGAACCGGCAGGCGAATCGACGAGAAGGTGGGAGTGCCAATTCAGACGCCAGCCCCGCCTGGACCGACGGAAAACGGGCGCTGAACTTTAGGAATGTGCGCCGGGTAATCATGTGTTCCTCCTGGCATACGCTACACACGCTTCGAATCAAGATGCTCGACGTCGGCGCGCTTGGCTTCTTTTTTTAATCACTTGTCGGTAGCAAGACGCGGAAGGTCGAGCCTTTGCCGACGGCGCTGTCGACCAGGATTTGCCCGCCGTGCAGCTCGACCAGGCGCTTGGTCAGGGCGAGCCCGAGACCAGTGCCTTCGGCCTTGCGGCTGCTGTCCCGGCCAAGCTGCTTG
>DATFEI010000254.1:0-2428 GCA_035251315.1 Burkholderiales bacterium
CGCCGCGACGATCAGATGCACCGCCCGCTTCACGATCGCGGTGATCCGGGATCCCGCGATGCGGTCGATGAAGTCCATGGTGACATGCTCGTCGGCGTGCGACACGAGCGGCAGCCCGGCGAAGATCAGCACGAGGAGCAGTAGCTCGGTGATCTCGAAGCCGCCGCGCAGCGGCCGGTTGAAGACGTAGCGCGCCACCACGTCGACGAACGTGAGCGTCATCATGCAAAAAAGGATGGTCGAAGCGGCGACGCCGAGGACCGCGTCGGCCCGCCCCTCCCAGGCACGGTCTTGCTTCGTAGCCTTACTTCTTCTCGGCTGCAGCCACCTTCTTAAGCTCGGCGCGGAATTCGGCGAGGATCGCCTTCGCATCGACGCCCTTGGCGCTCGCCTTCTTGATCCAGTCGTCGATCAGCGGCGCCGAGCGCTTCTCGACCTCGGCCTGCAGCGCCTTGTCCGCATTGACGATCTTGACGCCGGATTTCTTGAGCGCGTCGAGCCCTTTCTGATCGGCGCTGTCCCAGGAGTTGCCGCAAGTGCGTGCGACGTGCTCGTAGCTCAGCTTCTCGATGATCGCCTGGTCCTGCTTCGGCAGCTTGTTCCATTTGTCCTCGTTCATGAAGAAGCCGAACGCCGAGCTGTACATGCCGCCGGGGAAGAGCGTGGCCTGCTCGAGCACCGAATCGAGCTTGAACGAGACTACCGATTCGAGCGGGAAGAACACGCCGTCGGCGACCCCGGACTTCAGCAACTCGTAGGACTCGGGCGCCGGCTTGACGAAGGCCGAGGCGCCGATCGCGTTCGCCACCGCCTCGGCGACGCCGCCGCCGGTGCGGATCTTCAGACCCTTGATGTCGTTGATGTGGGCGACCGGCTTCTTGGTGAACATCTGGCCGGGGCCGTGCGTGAAGACGCCAAGGAGCTTCACGCCCTTGTACTCGCCGAGCTTGTGAAAGTGCTTCCAGTGGATACGCGAGTAAGCAATCGAGTTCACGAGCGAGCTGTCGCCCATCCCCGGAAGCTCGGGCATGAGCGGCATGACGTGCCGCGCAGGGGTGTAGCTCGCGGTGACGTAGGAAAGATCCACCAGTCCGTCGCGCACGGCGTCGAACGTTCCGGGCGGCGCCGACGGGTGCTTCGGCAGCGCCTGGAACTTGACGCGCCCGCCGGTCGCCTTCTCGACCTCTGCGGTCCAGTTCGCCTGCCACACGCTGAGGTGGTGTTGCGGCGAGACCCATGAAGAATACGTGAGCGTGGTCTGCGCCTGCGCCGGCGCGCAAACCGCGGCTGCGAAGGCGAGCGCCATCATCGATGATCTGGTCATTGCGTTTCCTCCTCCTTGAGGTGCCGTAATCATAAATGTTTGCTTCAACGCGTGCGCAATATCACCGAGCGCGTTGTGTTTCGATTTCAGTTTGGATACGATGCATCGTCGCGGCAAAGGGGGAGTGGCATGCCACACGTGGTCACGAAATCGGATCTCGTTCAGGTCGCGGCAAAAGCGGGAAACCTCAGCAAGGTGGCGGCATCCGAAGCGGTGAACGCGGTGTTCGACGCGATTGTCGCGAACGTGGCTAAAGGCAAGCGGGTAACGGTGGTCGGCTTTGGCACCTTCTTGCCGCGCACCCGCAAGGCGCGCGCCGGGCGCAGCCCGGTAAGCGGCAAGGAGATCAAGATCCACGCCAAAACCATCCCTGCGTTCGCCGCCGGCCAGGGGTTCAAGCAGGCGGTCGACAAGACGTAGCGCGGTAGCGCTTGCGTTCGCAGCCCCTTGTTTTTTTGGGGATAGCCAAGCAGAATCCGCGGGCGAATGAGTTCCTCGCCCCATGGATAAGCCGCTCATCCTCTCTCTGGACGCCCACGGCGTCCCGCACCGCTGGATCAGCTGGCAGCAAGCCTGCTTCTACTACGCCAAGGATCTGGTGGCGTGGACGCTCGGCGAAGAGAAGTTCACTTACTACGGAGGCATCTGCCGTCGTACCGGCGAGCGCTCGAGCATCACCGCGCACTCGATCGTTGCGATCAAGGGCAAGGCGCTCGCGGCCCGAGGTTTCAACCAGGTTCCGCCGCTCAACAACCGCGAGCTCTTCCGCCGCGACCGCCACATGTGCGCTTACTGCGGCGGCGAGTTCAGCTATTTCCGCCTGACTCGGGACCACATCACGCCGCTGTCGCGCGGTGGCCGCGACACCTGGATGAACGTGGTCACGAGCTGCCGGCAATGCAACGGCCACAAGCGCAATCGCCTGCCGCAGGAATGCGGACTGGAGCTGATGTACGCGCCGTACGTGCCGAACAAGGCCGAATACCTCATTCTCACCAACCGGCGCATCCTCGCCGACCAGATGGAGTTCTTGAAGCAGCACGTGGCGTCGCACTCGCGCCTGGTCCTCGCACCTGCCTGAGTTCTGGCGCAATAGCGGCTTTC
>DATFEI010000080.1:0-7827 GCA_035251315.1 Burkholderiales bacterium
AGGATGGAAGGCCACCGCGTCGAGAGCGCGCTCGACGGCGAAGCGGCGCTGCGCATCGCCGAGGTGCTGCACCCCGACATCGCCTTCATCGATCTCAACATGCCGCGCATGGACGGCGTCGAGGTGGCGCGGCGCCTGCGCATCACGCCGTGGGGGCGCAGCGCTCGCCTCGTCGCCCTTACTGGCCTGGGGCAGCCGTCCGACATCGAGCGCACGCGCGAGGCGGGGTTCGACGAGCACATCACCAAGCCTGCCGATCTGGGCTACGTGGCGCGCCTCGCCGCCAGCGGCGCTGCCGCGCGCGCTTCTTAAGAATATCGACGCTTCCTGGGGTCGAGGCTGGCGCGCTTCCAGCTAGGTGTCGAGCAGTTTCGCGAGCTGATCCCCGGCTTCGTCGCCGCATACGGTACGCTGTTCGATCCAGAAGCAACCCCGGTGTGTCGGAGAAAAGGAGGCTGCATGAAACAGGTTCTTTTTTGGTCCTTGCTTGCGATAAGTTTGTCCACGGCTGCGCAGCAGCCGAAGAAAGAGGATCCCAGCGTGGCGCGCGGCCGCTATCTCATCGCCATCGCGGGCTGCAACGACTGCCATACGGCGAACTACCCGCAAACCGGCGGCAAGGTGCCGGAGAAGGAGTGGCTCACCGGCGACGCGCTCGGCTGGCGCGGGCCCTGGGGCACGACCTATCCGTCGAACCTGCGCCTCTACATGCAGGGTATGAGCGAAGACGAGTGGGTCAAGACGGCGAAGACGCTGAGGGCACGCCCGCCGATGCCGTGGTTCAATGTGAATCACATGACGACCGCCGACCTGCGCACGATCTATCGCTACGTGCGCCACCTCGGTCCGGCGGGCAAGCCCGCGCCTGACTACGTGCCGCCGGACAAGACCCCGGCCGGGCCGTACGTACAGTTTCCCGGCTGAAAATCGGGGGTCAGACCCCAGCCCAGCGAATTGGAGTCAGACTCCGGTTTTTCGGTGCGCGTTGGGCGCTTCGCGGATCGGGCGGATGGGGCGGATCTCCACGCTTCCGATCTGCGCGGGCGGGATGCGCGAGGCGATCGAGATGGCCTCGTTGAGGTCCCGCGCCTCGATCATGTAGAACCCGGCGAGGCACTCTTTCGTTTCCGCGAAGGGTCCATCCGTGACGCTCGTCTTGCCGTTTCTCACCCGCACGCTCGTCGCGGTCGCCACGGGCTGGAGCGCCTCCGAGGCGACGCAGTGGCCGCTCTTGCGGATCGACTCGTCGAAGGCGAGGCAGTGAAAGTCATCCACTGCCTGCATCTTCGCTTCCTCGCCGTAGACCAGAAGCAGATATTTCATCGCGGCTCGCTCCGCATGTGGAGGAGCTCCCAGATATGACCGTCGGGGTCTTCGAAGGAGCGGTAATACATGAACCCGTGATCCTGCGGCTCCTTGATGGGCTTGCCGCCGGCCGCGGTCGCCCTGGCGACGAGATCGTCGACCTCGCGGTCGCTCGCGCAGGAAAGAGCGAGCAGCACTTCGCTCGTGCTCTTTGCGTCCGCCACCGCGCGCGGGGTAAAGGTCTTGAAGAAGGGCTCGGTGATGAGCATGGCGTAGATCGAGTCCTTCTCGATCACCAGGCACGCGGCCTTGTCGTCGGTGAACTTGGCGTCGAAGCCGAACCCCAGGCTCGAGCAGAATGTCTTCGAGCGCTCCAGGTCCTTCACCGGCAGGTTGACGAAGATCTGCCTCATTTTCCGGGCTCCTTGGTTCCCGCGATCACCATCCACAAGACGCCGAACTTGTCGGCCACCATGCCGAAGCTCCGCGCGAAGAAGGTCTCGCCGAGAGGCATCTGGACCTGCCCTCCTTTGGCGAGCGCCTCGAAGCGGCGCTTTGCGTCCGCCTCGTCGCTCGCCTGGAGCGCGAGGGCGAACCCCTGGAAAGCGGGGTGGCCGGCGCACTTCCCGTCGGAGATCATCACCCCGGAAGCGCCGAAGCGCAGCAGGCTGTGCATGACCTTCTCGTCGGAGCCGGGCGGGTTGTGCTGCGGCTGGGGATTTTCCTTGTAGCGCATGACCGCGACGACTTTTGCTCCGAGCGCGCTCTTGTAGAACTCGATCGCCTCTTCGGCGCGCCCGTCGAAAAACAGGTAGGGCTCGATCGTCACGGCTATTCTCCTATGCCGATCTTGCGGAATCTCTCGATCTGCGGGCTGTCGCCGAAGTCTTCAAGCTCGTAGTGCTCGCGCACCTCGATTTCGGCGTCGCCGGCGTCGATGGACGGGTTGGGGAAGCGCTTGGTCCACGCGATCGCCTCCTCGCGCGACTTGACATTGATGATGGTGTAACCAGCCACGAGCTCCTTCGATTCCGTGAAAGGACCGTCGACGAACGTGCGCTTGCCGCCCTTGCCGTATTTGATGCGCCAGCCGCGGTTGGAGGGCTTGAGGCCCGAGCCGTCCACCAGCACGCCCGCCTTGGCGAGCTCCTCGTGGTAGGTGCCCATTTCGGCCAAGAGCGAGTCGGGCGGCATCTTTCCCGCCTCTGTGTCTTGCGAGCCTTTCACCAGGATCATGTATTTCACTTCGCGGCCTCCTCTAGTTGCCGAATGTCGAGCTTGACCATCTTCATAAGCGCCGGCATAACGCGACGCGCCTTGCTCACGTCTCGGAAGAACCTCTCCAGCCTCGTTGGCACCACCTGCCACGACACACCGAACTTGTCTTTGAGCCAGCCGCATTGCTGCGGCTTGCCGCCGTCCGAAAGAAGCCGTTCCCAGTAGTAATCGATCTCGTCCTGGTCCTCGCACTCCACGACGAACGAGATCGCCTCGGTGAACTTGAACTGCGGCCCGCCGTTCAGCGCGACGAAGTCCTGGCCCTCGATCCGTAAAGCAACCGTCATCACCTGTCCCGCCGGGCTCGGGCTACCTTCGGGATAGCGGGCAATCGGCCCGAGCTTCGAGTCCTTGAAGATCGAGGTGTAGAACCTCGCCGCTTTCTCGGCCTGATCGTTGTACCAGAGGAACGGCTTGATTTTGCTGTCTTTAATCATGCGCCGGTCTCCTTTCCATGACCCATAGTCGAACGGCGCGGGACGGATTCGACATCGCCTGCACGCCGCGCCAGATGCGCGCGATGCTGGGTCTTGCCATGTCAGCCTCTCAATTCGTTGAGCCGGCGCTCGAGAAAGCGCCGCTCGGGCTCCTGGCGGGCGAGGGAGAGCGCCTTGCGGTAGGACGCGATCGCCTCCTGCTTCTTTCCCGCTCGCCGGCAAAGGTCCGCATGCACGGCATGTGCCAAGTGGTACGTCGACAAGGCGGGAAGAAGACTTTCGACCAGAATTAACCCTGCCTGCGGCCCGTCGCGCATCGCGACTGCCACGGCGCGATTGAGCGCAACGACTGGCGAGGGGTCGAGGCGCGCGAGCACGTCGTAGAGCCCGATGATCTCGCTCCAGTCGGTCGCGGCGGCGCTCGGCGCTTCCGCGTGGACAGCGGCAATCGCGGCCTGAAGGGAATACGGGCCGAAGAAGCGCGTCTTCAAAGCTTTCGTAGTCAGTTCGGCTCCCTCGGCGATCATGGCGCGGTCCCAGAGGCTTCTGTCCTGATCCTCGAGCAGCACGAGCTCGCCGCTCGGCGAGCTGCGCGCGGCGCGCCGCGACTCCTGCAGCAGCATCAGCGCAAGGAGCCCCAACGCCTCCGGCTCGGGCAAGAGCTCGGCGAGTAGGCGCCCGACCCGGATTGCTTCCTGCGAGAGCTCGGCGCGCGTCACCGAGGTGCCGGAGGACGCAGAATAGCCCTCGTTGAAGACGAGGTAGATGACGCGCAACACCGCCTCGAGCCGCTCGGCGAGCTCGGCGGGACCCGGTACCTCGTAGGGGATGCGCGCGTCGCGGATCTTGGTCTTGGCGCGCACGATGCGCTGCGCGAGCGTCGGTGCGGGCGTGAGGAACGCGTGTGCGATCTCTTCGGTCTTCAGGCCGCAGACTTCGCGCAGCGTGAGCGCGACCTGCGCCTCGGGCGAAAGCGCCGTATGGCAGCACGTAAAGATAAGCCGCAGCCGGTCGTCTTCTATTTCATGAACTTCATTTGTTTCCGCTTCAAGGTTTTCGAGCTTTTCCTCGTCCAGAACATCAAAGCGGGCCTGACGGCGGATGGCATCGATCGCCTTGAAGCGCCCGGCCGAGACCAGCCAGGCGCGCGGGTTGGCGGGCACGCCCTCGCGCGGCCACTGCTCGAGCGCGGCGCGGAACGCCTCCGAGAGCGCTTCTTCCGCGAGGTCGAAGTCGCCGAGCAGGCGCACGAGCGTGGCGAAAACCCGGCGCGACTCAGCGCGATACAGGGCGTCGAAGTCGAGGCAGGCCATCCGGCGAGCCAACGACATTACCAGATGGAGGACTGCTGCTACGATCGCCGACCATGACAGTTGAAACCGTGATCCGGGGCGCGGTCGTCGTGGACGGAACCGGCGGTCCGCCCAAGCGCGCCGATGTCGGCGTCGGTGCCGGAAAAATCCTTGAGGTCGGCAACATCTCGGCTAGCGGTCGGAAAACCATCGATGCCGAAGGGCTGGTGTTGGCACCGGGCTTTATCGATCCGCACACCCACTACGATGCGCAGATCTGTTGGGACGGGGCGACGACGCCGTCCTCCTGGCACGGCGTGACAACCGTGGTGATGGGGAACTGCGGGGTCGGCATCGCGCCGTGCCGGCCTGCGGCACGGGAGATCGCAATGCGGGATCTCGTCAACGTTGAAGCGATTCCGTTTGAGGTTCTGAATGCCGGCATCACATGGGACTGGGAAAGTTTCCCGGAGTACATGGACGCCGCGGCGCGGCGCAAGCCCGCGCTCAACCTCGCTTTCCTCGCGCCGCTCACGCCGTTTCGGCACTACGCGATGGGCGAAGCCTCGATGGAAAGGGCGGCAAATGGCTCTGAAATTCAAGAAATAAAATCCTTGCTGGTCGAAGCAATCGATGCCGGAGCGTTCGGTTGGTCGAGCACGCTGCTGAACCAGCACATGGGCTACGGGGCGAGACCGCTTGCGTGCCGCAACGCGAGCCGCGAGGAGCTCAAGGCCTACTGCAACGCGCTGCGCGAGCGGCGCAAGGGCGCGATCGAGGTCGCGATGACGCGGCAGATCTCGGTGCTGGAGCAGGCGGAGCTCGAGCTGCTCGACTTCATGCTCAAAGAGAGCTGCCGGCCGGTGACGCTGATCGCGATGTTCGACCGCGACGACCTGCCTGAGGCGCTGCGCACCACGATGAGCAAGCTGCAGCCCATGATCGCGCGCGGCGCGCGGCCGCAGACCTCGCCGCTTCCGCTCACGCGGGAGCTGGTCATGCGCAGCCCGTTCGCGTTCGCCGCGTTTCCGTCGTGGAAGCGGCTCTTCGAGGACACCTCCAAGGAAGCGCAGGCTGCCGTCTACCGGGATCCTCTGTTCCGGAAGCAGTTCCGTGAAGATCTGAAGCGTCCCGCGTCGTTCGCCGACTGGGCGCGCATCACGGTCCACGAGATGAAGAATCCGAAGCTGAAGCATCTGGAGAGCAAGACGGTGGCGGAGATCGCGAAAGAGCGGGGAGTGGATGGCGTCGACGCGTTGCTTGACGTAACCCTCGAGGACGCCCTTGAAAACGAGTTCACCGTGCAGTCCTGGAACACGCGCATCGACCGGATGACCGAGCTGCTCAACGATAGAAGCGTCCTCCTCGGGCTGGGGGACGGCGGCGCGCACCTCGACATGCTGTGCGACTCGGGTTACCCGACGTACGTGCTGGGAACCTGGGTGCGCGAAAGGAAAGTGCTGTCGCTGGAAGAAGCCGTACGGCGCATGACGTCCGATCCGGCCGACTTCTTCGGCATCAAGGATCGCGGGCGCATTGCGCCGGGCATGGCAGCCGACCTCGTGCTCTTCGATCCCGCCTCCGTCGGCATGGCGGCCCGCCCGGAGCGTATCCACGACCTGCCCGCGGGCGGCAAGCGTATGGTCAAGCGCTCGAGCGGAATCGAAATGACGATGGTGAACGGCGTGGTGACGTGGGAGAGAGACGCGCTGACGGGAGCAGCCGCCGGGACGGTACTGCGCTCCTGAAGAAAAGGGGTCAGGACCCTTTTCCCGGTGGGCCGCAGCTCCGCAAAAAAGGGTCCTGACCCCTTTCACCATCCCGCCTACCAAGCTTTCGAGATCCGCAAAACAGTCGGCGCGGCGGCGGGAGATCGGCGTGCTTGTTGCTTGGTTCCGGCCCGAAAGGAGAGCCACACATGACAGGCACACTGACACGTACACTGACCCTCGCCCTTAGCTTCGCGCTCTCCGGCGCGCTTCTCGCCGGCTGCGATCGCCCTGCGGATACCGCAGGCAGCGGAGGCACGGGCGCGTCGGGCAGCTCGAGCGGCTCGTCGGGCGCAGGCGGCACCGCTGGCCAGACGAACCAGAAGCGCAGCACGTCGCCGAGCAGCCCGTCGTCGCCATCTTCGCCGACGAGCAAATAAGCCACACATTAGTGTGAAGGCAGGGCGTCAGGCTGGCTCGCCCGGTCTGAGGCATTGGCTCGTCCACAGGGGACGAAATTTATCCCTCTGTGCGAGTTCGACTCGCGCTATTGCGACGCGGGCTGCACCCGACGTAGGCTCAGCCGCTTCGTGTGGTAAGGCAAGAATGGTGCAGTGCGACCGGCAAAAGAACGACAAAACCGGAACTGCTCGACCGGCGTTAGGCAGGGGGAGTCTAAGATGCCCGACATGGAAGTGCTGCTGGTAGACGACCAGGCGGTGACCATCCAGGTCTACGCTGCGAGCGTGCGCAAAACGTTCAGCGGCGCCAAGGTGCACACCGCCGTCGATCTTCCCGAGGCGCTGCAGATCGCGGCCGGGCGCGCGCTCGACCTCGTGCTGCTCGATCTTTCACTGCCGACCTGCACCGGCATCGAAGCGCTCTATCGCTTCCGGAGCGCGTTTCCCGCCGTTCCGATTCTCGTCGTCTCGGCCACCGAGGACCGGCAGCGCGTCCTCGAGTGCCTCCAGGCCGGAGCGCGCGGCTACATCACCAAGACCACCGCAGTGCAGGGCCTGCCCGCGGCGATGAAGGTCGTGGTGGAGGGCGGGAAATACGTCCCGCCCCAGATTCACTAGCGAGTTCGCGCTTCGTACTCGCGCACGAGGCCGGCGCGCTCGAGAATCCGGATGGCTTCGAAACCGAGTGAGCGAGATATGGAATGGCGCTGCGATGCCCCCTGACATGCCCCCGGCCGCCCGAGAGACGCTGGAGGATGCTGCGCCGGGGGTTATCAGCCAGCGCGATCAGCGTGTCGTCCAGATCCAACACCTGACCATAATGCAACCGCGATTCCGAGACCGCTCGGTACAGCAATTGCTACCTCCTGTAGGTCAAAAGGAGGTTTCGATGACCAAACTTACGGTTGCTTTTTCTGCAGTTGCGCTGGGAACCCTCGTCGGCTGCGGCTCCGACCCCGTGGCGCCAGCGCCCGCCCCGGTCGTGGTTACGCCGCCTCCGGCGGTCGTGACCACGCCAGCGCCGCCGCCACCTGCGGTCGTGACCACGCCAGCCGCACCGCCGACGGTGGTGGTGCAGTCGACGAGCACGGTGCGACCCGGCTTCGGGCGCATCGAGTCGATCAGCGCGGTGCCGCCTTCATCGGCCGCTGCAGGCGGGACGACGATGCGGCGCCTCGGCATCAAGATGGAAGACGGCAGCATGCAGTACGTCGACACCTCCGCGGGCAACATCGCGATCGGCGAACGCGTCGAGCTGACGAGCGACGGGAAAATCCGGCACTAGCCGAATCGGGGTCAGACCCCAACCGACAGATCGGGGTCTGACCTTACTTTCCGGTCCAGC